>JBBSGC010000111.1:0-6291 GCA_038254525.1 Propionibacteriales bacterium
CCCCGGGGAGCGGATCCGCCGCACGGTCGTCGAGATCGCCGACACCCGAAGCGGGGTCGACACGGCCTTGCGGCTGTACCGCAGAACCCGACGCCTGCTGGCCGGGCTGAGCAAGCCGCGGCCGTGAGCTCCCTCGCCCACGCCTCGGTCAGAGCGCTCCCCAGACCTACCAGTGGCCCCGGCCCGCCCCCGTTGGGGTGGACCGGGGCCACTGCCTTTCGGCCGGCCGCTCGGTCAGAGCGCCCGGGAGAGGTGGAGCTTGGCCGCGTGCGCGGCCCGCTCAGCCCGACGGGCCAGGCGTTGCGCACGAGCCAGGTGGTGGCCTTGCCGCATCGACCGCGCCCGCCGGAGGCGCTCGCGACTATGCGCGCGGGCCAGATCTTCGTGCAGAGTGTTCATCGCTGTGCTCCTGAAGTCGTTGTCGTGCTCTGGTGTGGTCATGGGCTGGTCGGTCTCCTTGAGCTGGTCAGGCGGCTGCCGCGTCCTTGCGCGGCCGGCCGCGAGGGCGCTTGCGCGGGATGACGGCTCCTCGCAGGAAGAGCTCGCCGCCCCAGACGCCCCAGGGCTCGCGCCGGTCGAGAGCGCCAGCCAGACACTCCGCGCGTACCGGGCAGCCCAGGCACAGTGCCTTCGCTGTCTCGACGTCTGCGGGGGTCTCGGCGAAGAACAGCTCCGGGTCGTTCACCCGGCAGGGCAGCCGCTGGGCGTCGACGGTGTCGAGTGCCAGCCCGGGCAGCGCGTCGAGAACGTTCGTGGTCATTTCTCACCTCCTGGTGACCGATCAAGCTCGATGGGGAAAAACAAAAAGCCGCGGGATCCGATGGGATCCCGCGGCCTGGAGCTGGCCGGTCATTGAGGCATTAGACCGGTGGACTCCAGGCGGAGGTCCCCACTGGGGCGAACGTGGCGGCGAAGCTGTCGATGGGCGCCAGCTTGCGCATGCCGACGCCACTGAATGCGCCGGAACGCCGGGCCGGGCCCGCTCCGGTACCCACGCAGCTGCGTCCGTCGTCTGCCGCCCCGTTGTCGGCGAGCAGGCTCATGGACACGGTGCTGGTCCAGGAGACGCCTGCGGACTGCTTGGGACGGATCGTGACGGTGCACGGGCCGGTCAGCGAAGAGGTGAACATCGAAGGCGCCTCCTTCCTTGGTCGCGGGTCGGCGACGGTGACGTCGTCGACCAGAGGTCGGGCAGCAGGTGTCCCAAAGGACGCTTGCGGTTCGGCGATCGTACGCCTGCCTCGAATCGGCGCGCAAACCTATTTAACGCAGAGCGTCAGAGGTGTCGCGGCCGCTCACCGGGCTCGACTCGGGAAGCTCGCGGCCGGCGCACAGGGCCAGCACGTCAGCGCCGTACTTGTCGAGCTTGCCGCGGCCGAGGCCGGGCACCCTCAGCAGCGCCGCAGCATCCGCTGGCCGGGTCTCGGCGATGGCGGTCAACGTGGCGTCGGTGAAGACGCAGTAGGCCGGCAACCGCTGGTCGGCGGCCTGGCCGGACCGCCAACCGCGCAGTTGCTCGAACAGCTCCTCGTCGTAGGACGCGGGGCACTGCGCACAGCGACCGATCTTGCGCTCGGCCGCCGCCGCCAGCGGGCGGCTGCAGACCCGGCACCGGGCGACGCCCCTCGATCGTGCGGCGCGACTTCCGGGCTGACGGCTGGCCGGCCCGGTGCGGGCCGCGTCCGGCAGGACATCATCGAGAAAGCGGGTCGGCCCACGGCTGCCTCGAGATCCGGGCGAACGCGCCGCCGCCCACGACACGGCGAGGGTGTCGCGGGCGCGGGTGAGCCCGACGTAGAAGAGCCGGCGCTCCTCCTCCACCGCGGCACTGGTGGTCGCATAGACGATCGGCATCGTGCCCTCGTGCATGCCGACGAGGAAGACAGCGTCCCACTCCAGACCCTTGGCGGAGTGCAGCGTCGTCAGCGTCACACCGTCGGCGATCGGGGCGTGCTGGGCCTGCGCCCGGCGCTCGAGCTCGTTGGTGAGCACGGCCAGGTCGGCGGCCGGCGACGCGCCGGCGACCTCCGCCGCCATCGTGACCAGCGCCTGGAGGGACTCCCAACGGTTGCGTTGCGCCCCTCCCCCGGAAGGCGCCGCCGGCCGCCAGCCCATGCTGGACAGGACGCCGGTGACGTCGCCCACCAGGTCTGCGGAGCTCGGGTCGGCGCGGGCGGCGCCGCGCAGCAGGGCCACTGCCTGCCGAACCTCCGCCCGCTCGAAGAACCGCTCCACGCCCCGCACGACGTAGGGGATGCCCCGGGCGGTCAACGCCTCCTCGTAGGTCGCCGACTGCGCGTTGATCCGGAACAGCACTGCCGTCTCGCGCAACGCCGTCCCCGCGGCCCGCAAGCGCTCGATCCGCTCGGCCACGTCTGCTGCCTCGTCGACCTCGTTGGCGTGACCGCCGAAGGTGACCTCGGGGCCACCGGGCCGCTGCGCCTGCAGCACGACGGCTCGGCTCTTGGGTTGCCCCGGTCGCCGGGCGTGGGCGACCCGGTTGGCCAGTCCCACCACCTGCGGCGTGGAGCGGTAGTTGCGCACCAGCTCGATCACCACGCAGCCCGGGTGCCTTGCCGCGAACCCGCTCAGGTGCTCGGCGGAGGCCCCGGCGAAGGAGTAGATCGTCTGCATGGGGTCGCCGACGACGCACAGGTCGTCGCGTCCACCGAGCCACAGGTCGAGCAGGGCGACCTGGATCGGGCTGACGTCCTGGAACTCGTCGACGACGAACCAGCGGTACTGCCGGCGCACGGTGGCGGCCACCCGTTCGTCCTCGGTCAGCACGGCCGCCGCGCACAGCAGGACGTCCTCCATGTCGATGCGGTCGCGCTCGCGCTTGAGCTGTTCGTAGGCGCCGAAGACCCGCCCCACCGCTGCGGCGTCCAGGCCGGCGGTGTCGCGCCCGGCGCGCTGTGCCAACTGCGCGTAGTCGTCGGGCCGGACGTTGCTGACCTTGGCCCACTCCACCTCACCGGCCAGGTCCCGCAACAACGCGGAGTCGGTGGGCACCCGGGTCCGCGCGGCGGCCTCAGCGAGCAGCGGGATCTTCGAGACGACCAGCTCGGGGAGCTGACCTCCGAAGACCTGGGGCCAGAAGTACCTGGCCTGCCGCAGAGCCGCGGAGTGGAACGTGCGCACCGGGACAGCGGGTGTGCCGAGACTCCGCAGGCGCGAGCGCATCTCACCGGCCGCTCGGGTGGTGAAGGTGAGCGCGAGCACCTCGGTGGGCAGGTAGTCGCCGGTGGCCACGCCATGGGCGATCCGGGAGGTGACAGCGCGCGTCTTGCCGGTGCCGGCGCCGGCCAGCACACAGACCGGCCCGCGGAGCGTGGACGCGACGGCCAGCTGCTCGGGGTCCAGGGCGGCGAGCACCGGCTCCGGCTCGGTCACGCGGGCCTCCTCGAATGGCTGGACGGCTGGAATAGCCCCTCGGGCGGCACCGTTGACCGCAGCGACACCTTAGATCTCCGGAGGGACAATCGATGTCGGCCCAGTTCACGATGTACTCGACACCCTGGTGCGGCTACTGCCACCGGCTGAAGGGTCAGCTCACCCGGGAGGGGATCGAGTTCCACGAGGTCGACATCGAGGCCGAGCCGGAAGCCGCCAGCATCGTCGAGCGGGTCAACCGCGGTAGCCAGACGGTGCCCACCGTGGTCTTCGCCGACGGGACGGCCATGACCAACCCGTCACTGGCCCAGGTCAAGGCGCAACTGGCCGGCTGAGCTCAGGGCGCGGCCGCCAGCTCCCCGCCATGCCACGCCTGGATCAGCCACCGGGAGATCGACACCACACCGGGCAGCGAGAGGTCGCCGGCCGCCGCCCGTTCGGTCAGGTCGGCACGGGTGAACCAGGCGGCCTCCTCGATCTCCTGCCCGTCCACGTCGATCTGCGGCGAGGCAGCTCGGGCGAAGAAGCCGACCATCATGCTGGCGGGGAACGGCCACGGCTGGCTGGCCGCGTAGGTGACGCTCGTGACGACCACCCCCACCTCCTCCAGGACCTCTCGGCGCACCGCGTCCTCGAGTGACTCCCCCGGCTCCACGAAGCCCGCAAGTGTGGAGAAGCGGCCCGCCGGCCAGCCGGGCTGACGTCCGAGCAGGGCCCGGTCGTCGTCGTCGGTCACCAGCATGATCACGGCCGGGTCGGTGCGCGGGAAGTGGACGGACCCACAGCTCGGGCAACGGCGTACGTGGCCGGCTTCGGCCGCATCGGTCGAGCTCCCGCAGCGGGCGCATCGCGGATGCGTCTGGTGCCAGTTGGCCAGGCCTAGAGCGTGGACCAGCAGGCTGCCTTGCTCCGCGTCGAGGCGTCCGCCGGCCTCGCGGGCCGGCACCGGTCCAAGGCCCCTCGGCACCTCGGGCACCATGACCGCCAGCTGCACCGGGCCGCCAGGACGCAGCCGGCCCAGCACCGCCCGGTCCCCCGCGGGGGCCTGCGCCGGCCGGACCCGCCGAAGTCGGTCACCGTCCATGGCGACCTGCCCGTCACCGACCACCAGCACCACGGCGTCGTCGACCGCCCACAGCTCGTCGAGCCAGTCGTCGGCGACGCGCAGCTGCGCCATCCGGTCGTGTCGCGAGCGGGAGAACGTGAACCCGGGTGTGCGAAGGAGCTGCTCGTCGAACACGGGCGCCACCCTACGTCTGGAAACCGGCCGGTCCGCTCACCACGGCCTCGAGCCGGGATCGTCCGGGCAACGCGGTGGGGCGCACCACCTCACCGGTGCGCACGTAGTAGAACGCGGCGCCCACGGCCTGCAGGGGCAGGCCGTGCGTCTCGGCCCACGCCAGGCGATAGATCGCCAGCTGGAGCGGATCAGCGTCGTGCCGGCGGTTGGTCTTCCAGTCCACGACGTCGAAGCCGTTCGGCGTCTCGTAGACGGCGTCGATGCGTCCCCGCACCACCCGGCCGGCCAGCAGCAACGAAAACGGTGCCTCGATCGCGTGCGGACGTGAATCGGCGTAGGGCCCCGACCGGAACGCATCGACGAGCACCCGGAGATCCGCGTCGTCCGCGATGTCGGTGTCGGCGCGACCGGGCAGGTCGGTGGGGTCGAGCAGCGGCTGCTGCCCGAAGTGGCTCTCCACCCAGGCATGGAACCGGGTGCCGTGCCGGGAGGCTGCCGACGGTGCCCGCGGCATCGGCCGAGCCAGCTCACGGGCCAGACCGTCCGGATCTCGGTGCAGGCGCAGGACGGTCGTGGCCGACAGCATTCCCGGCAGCTCGACCTCGACCACGTCGGCCTCGTCGGCGGCCGCCTCGGTCAACAGCGCCTCGATCTCGGCATCGAGCCGGGCCAGGTCGAGTCCGGCGGCGACGCTCAGCTCGGCAGCTGAGTCGTCGGGCGTTTCACTGAGGGCAGCCCGGACGGCCTCGGCAGCCAGACGTCGCCGGTCGAGACGACGTTGGTCGAGCCGGGCCGGGAACGAAACCGGTCGGCTGGCGTCGAGGACCGGGTTGACCGCACCAGCGGGTGGCGCAAGGTCGACCCACGGGCCGGCCTCGGTGGCGAGGTCGACGTGCGACTGCAGCTCGCGCAGGTAGGGCGACGGTCCGCGGGGCGTCTTCTGCGTACGTCCCCACCAGTGACCGCTGGCAACGACCAGCTCCTTCGCCCTCGTCAGAGCGACGTAGGCGAGCCGGCGCTCCTCGAGCAGTGACTGGTCCCGGCAGGCCTGGGCGAACAGGTCGAGGTCCTTGCCCCGCCACCCGGCGAGCTCGGGCAGGGCATCGGAGTCCCCGCGCAGCGGCCAGGGCACCTCCCCGGCCCGCCACTGCCAGCGCGGGCGCCCCTGCCGGGACGGGAACACGCCATCGGCCAGGAAGGGGAGCAGCACCGCTCGCCACTCCAAGCCCTTGGCGGTGTGGACGGTCAGGAGCTTGACCGAGTCCGACGCGCTCGGCTCCGCCACGTTGAGCCCGGCGCCGAACTCCGCCTCCGCATCGAGGTAGGCCAGCAGCCCGTGCACCGAGGCGAACGAGTCCTGCACGGCGAACTCGGCGACGGTGTCCAGCAGCAGGGCCAGGTTGTCGCGCGCTTGGTCCGCCCCAGGCCCCGGGGCCGCGGCCAGCTCCACGTCGAGACCCAGCACGTCGACGACGCGGCGCACGAAGTCGGTCAACGGGTCCCCGGCGTGTCGACGCAGGCCGGTCAGCTCGGCCGACAGGCGAGCGAAACGCTCGCGAGCCGCCTCGGAGTACGCCTTGGCGCCGGGATCGGCGAGGGCGTCGGACAGCGACTCGACGTCGGTGAGGTCCACCCCACGTACGGCAGCGTCGAGCGCA
>JBBSGC010000112.1:0-5740 GCA_038254525.1 Propionibacteriales bacterium
GCCCTGGCCCTGCGCGAGCTGCCGGGACCACCTCCGACGGCACTGGTCGCGAACCTGCCGTACAACGTCTCGGTCCCCGTCCTGCTGCACCTGCTGGCCACCTTCCCCTCACTGCGGCGCGGACTGGTGATGGTGCAGGCCGAGGTGGCCGCGCGGTTGGTGGCCGGTCCCGGATCGCGGACCTACGGCATCCCCAGCGTGAAGGCCGCCTGGTACGCCGACGTGCAGGCCGCCGGACGGGTCGGCCGGCAGGTGTTCTGGCCGGCGCCCCGCGTCGACTCGGGCTTGGTGTCCCTGGTGCGGCGCGACCCGCCCGCGACCTCGGTCGGCCGAGCCGCCGTCTTCGCGGTGGTCGACGCCGCCTTTGCGCAGCGGCGCAAGATGCTGCGCTCCGCGCTGGCCGGGCTGGCGGGGAGCTCGTCGGCCGCCGCGCTGGCGCTGCGCCAGGCCGGCGTGCCTCCCGACGCGCGGGGCGAGCAGCTGGACGTCACTGCGTTCGCCCGGGTGGCCGACGCCCTGTCTGCCGCGCCCTAGGTTGAGCCCATGAGGTCAGTGACGGTGCGAGCGTCGGCCAAGATCAACCTCGCCCTCGCCGTCGGCCGGCGGCGCGCCGACGGGTACCACCCGCTGGCCACCGTCTACCAGGCGGTGGACCTGTGCGACGAGGTCCGCGCCAGCGACGCGGCCGACCCGGGGATCGAGCTCGCGATCACCTACGACAGCCCGCCGGGCGCCGAGCCGGCCAGGCTCCCGCTCGACGAGACCAACATCGCGCACGCTGCCGCCCGGGCGCTGCTCGCGCACGCCCGCCTCGAACGCGGAGTCTCGTTGACGATCCGCAAGGCGATCCCGGTCAGCGGCGGCATGGCCGGCGGTTCGGCCGACGCCGCCGCGGTGCTGGTCGCGTGCGACGCGTTGTGGGACCTCGGCACCCCGCGCGCGGAGCTGGCGAAGCTGGCCGCCGAGCTCGGCAGCGACGTGCCGTTCTGCCTGCTCGGCGGCACCGCCATGGGCACCGGTCGGGGCGAGCTCGTCTCACCCGTACTGGCTCGGGGCAGCTACCACTGGGTGCTCGCGCTGGCCGCCGGGGGGCTGCCCACCCCGTCGGTCTACGCCGCCTTCGACCGGCTCGACGGCGCACCGCCGGCCGGCGAGACCCCGCAGGTAGCGCCGGCCGTGCTCGCTGCCCTGCGCTCCGGTGACCCCGCCGCCCTGGGCCTCGCGCTGCACAACGACCTCCAGGAGGCGACGCTCGCCCTGCGCCCGGACCTGGCCGGCACGATGGCGCTCGGCGAGGAGTGCGGAGCGCTGGGCAGCCTGGTCTCCGGCTCGGGCCCCACGGTGATGTTCCTGGCCGCCGACGGGGAGCACGCTCTCGACCTGGCGCTCGCGCTCAGCGGCGCCAACGTCTGTGCCGACGTGGTGCAGGCCGTCGGGCCGGTGCCCGGGGTGCGGGTCATCGGCTGACCGCGACCGGCTGGGAGGATCGGCCGCGTGCCGCCGCCCGCCAACCTGGTGAACCTCGACCGGGTTTCCAAGGCCTACGGCGTGCGCACCCTGCTCGACGAGGTGAGCCTTGGTGTCGGTGCCGGCCAGCGGATCGGCGTCGTCGGCCGAAACGGCGACGGCAAGACGACGCTCCTTCGGCTGCTGGCCCGACGTGAGCAGCCCGACGACGGCCGGGTGACGCACAGCCGGGGCCTCGAGCTCGGCTACCTGCCACAGACCGACGACTTCGCCGGCGACCAGACGGTGCGCGAGCTGGTGCTCGCCGGCCGGGCGGACCATGAGTGGGCGGCCGACCCGCGGACCCGCGACGTCGTCACCGAGCTGGTCACCGGGCAGGTGACCGGGCTGGCCGCCGGCCTGGACCTCGACGCGTCCGTCGCGGACCTGTCCGGCGGCGAACGGCGCAGGACGGCCCTGGCCCGGCTGCTGCTGGGTGCCGCGGACCTGCTGGTCCTCGACGAGCCCACCAACCATCTCGACGTGGAGGCCATCGACTGGCTCGCCCGCCACCTGGCCGCACTGCCGTCGGCGCTGGTCGTCGTCACCCACGACAGGTGGTTCCTGGACGCGGTCTGCGAGGCGACCTGGGAGGTCCACGACGGGCGGGTCGACGCCTACGACGGCGGCTACGCCGCGTACGTGCTGGCCAAGGCCGAACGCTCCCGCCAGGCGGCGGCCAGCGAGACGCGGCGCCGGAACCTGGTCCGCAAGGAGCTGGCCTGGCTGCGTCGGGGTCCGCCGGCGCGTACGTCCAAGCCGCAGTTCCGGATCGAGGCAGCGACCACGTTGATCGCCGACGAGCCGCCGGCACGCGACCGCCTGGAGCTGGAGCGGTTCGCGGTGACCCGCCTCGGCAAGGACGTCCTCGACCTCGAGCACGTCGACGTCGTGCGCGGCGGCCGTCCGCTGCTGGCCGACGTCACCTGGCGGCTCGGGGCGGGTGACCGGGTCGGGCTGGTCGGGGTCAACGGGGCCGGCAAGACCACGGTGCTGAGGCTGCTGGCCGATGAGCTGGCGCCCGACACGGGCCGGGTCAAGCGCGGTCGGTCGGTGTCGCTCGCCCATCTCGCGCAGAGCCTCGAGGACCTCGATCCGACCGAGCGGGTGCTGGACAGCATCGAGGCGCAGGCGCGGCTGCTGCGGACGGCGCGCGGGGAGCTGAGCGCCACCAGCCTGCTCGAGCGCTTCGGCTTCACCGGCGACCGGCTCACCGCCCGCATCGGCGACCTGTCCGGAGGCGAGCGTCGTCGGTTGCAGGTGCTGCGGCTGCTCGCCACCGAGCCCAACGTGCTGCTGCTCGACGAGCCGACCAACGACCTCGACATCGAGACGCTGACCGTGCTGGAGGACCACCTCGACCGCTGGGCCGGCACGTTGGTCGTGGTCTCGCACGACCGCTACTTCCTCGAGCGGGTGTGCGACGTGGTGCACGCCCTGCCCGGGGACGGCTCGCTGGTCATGCTGCCCGGCGGCGTCGACGACTTCCTCGCCGCCCGCGCCCGCCTGCGCGCACCCCCACCCGCCGATCCGCGACTTGTTGAGCGCCCATCCGCGACTTCTCATCACCGATCCGCGACTTCCACCGCGCTGACCCGGCGGTCGACGACCACCCCGGTGAGCGAGGCGGAGCGCCGCCTGGCCCGCAAGGACGTCGTCCGCATCGAGCGGGCACTGTCGAAGCTGTCAGCGCGTGCGGACCGGCTCCACGAGCAGATGGCCGGCGAGGTGAGCGACTACGGCCGGCTGGGCGAGCTGCAGAGGGCGCTCGACGCACTGGCCGCCGAGCGGGCGGCGCTGGAGGACGACTGGCTCGCCGCCGCCGTCCGCGCCGATCCGTGAGTTCCCGACCGCCGATCCGTGAGTTCCCGACTGCCGATCCGGAAGTCGCTGCGGCGCCGGAGCCGGGAGGCACGACTGTCTCGACGTCAAGAGTCTCGACGCTAGGCTGCCGGGCATGCGCGACGAGGTGGACCGGCTGGTCGAGGCGTGGCAGCGCGAGCGCCCCGATCTCGACGTCGCCCCCATGCACGTGCTCAGCCGCGTCACCCGGCTCGCTCGGCACCTCGACCGCGCCCGGCGCCAGGCGTTCGCCGACTCCGACCTTGAGCCCTGGGAGTTCGACGTGCTCTCGGCGCTACGGCGCTCTGGCGAGCCGTACGAGCTGTCGCCCGGCCGGCTGCTTCGCGAGACGATGGTGACCAGCGGCACGATGACCAACCGAGTCGACCGGCTGGCCGCCGGGGGGCTGGTCGAGCGGTCACCCGACCCGGCCGACCGCCGAGGGGTACGGGTCCGGCTGACCGAGCACGGTCGCAGCGCGGTCGACGCGGCGCTGGAGGCCCTGCTCGCCCGCGAGCGGCAGCTGCTCGCCAGTCTCAGCGGAGCCGACCGCGCCAGGCTCGCCGACCTGCTTCGTGACCTGGTCAGGCCCTTCGACGAGGCCCGCTGACCAAGTATCTCGATCTCGAACCTCTTGACATCGAGATAAATGGCGCGCGAGCATGCACAGAACAGTCCCTGGTCACGAGGAGCCACGCATGCCGCCCGCCACGTGGGACCCCGCCACCTACCTGCGCTACGGCGACGAGCGCTCGCGGCCGTTCCTCGACCTGCTGTCCCGGGTGGATGTCGACGCGGGCCGCATAGTCGACCTCGGCTGCGGTCCCGGTCACCTGACCGCCGTGCTGCGCGCGCGGTGGCCGGAGGCTGACATCGAGGGAATCGACTCCTCGACGCAGATGATCGCCCGAGCCCGCGCCGATGACACCGACGCGCGCAGCCGCTACACCGAGGCCGACCTGCTCCAGTGGTCGCCCGACGGTCCAGTCGACCTGCTCGTCTCCAACGCGACCCTCCAGTGGGTCCCCGGCCACCTCGAGCAGCTGCCCCGGCTGGCCGACCTCGTCGCCCCGGCAGGCGCGTTCGCGTTCAGCGTGCCCGGCAACTTCGACGCTCCCAGCCATGTGCTGCTCGACGAGGTCGCCGCGCTGCCCGCGTACGCCGCGCACACCGAGGGCCGCGAGCGCCCTTCGGCACACGACCCGCAGATCTACCTCGACGCGCTGGCGCGCCCGGGTTGGCGGGTGGATGCCTGGGAGTCGACCTACTTCCACGTGCTCTCCGGCGCCGACCCCGTCTTCGAGTGGATCTCCGGCACGGGCGCCCGCCCGGTCCTGCAGGCGTTGCCCGACGACCTGCGCGAACGCTTCGTTGCCGACTTCAAGGCCCGGCTGCGCGGGGCCTATCCACCGCGCGCGTACGGCACCGTGCTGCCGTTTCGCCGGGTCCTCGTCGTCGCCACCCGGACGGGTGATGCGCCGTGAGGCTGCACCATGTGCAGGTGTCCTGCCCCGCCGGCGGCGAGGACGCGGCCCGCGCCTTCTACGGCGACGCGCTCGGCCTCACCGAGGTCGCCAAGCCTCCCGTGCTGGCCGCCCGAGGGGGGGTGTGGTTCCGCGACCCGGGCGTCGAGGTGCACGTGGGCGTCGAGAAGCCGTTTGCGGCAGCGCGCAAGGCGCATCCGGCGTTCGTCGTCGACGATGTCGAGGCGGTGGCGGTCGCGGTCGCCGCCGCGGGCTTTGCGGTGGCGTGGGACGGCGACCTGCCCGGCTACCTGCGCTTCTACACCGCCGACGGTGCCGGCAACCGGGTCGAGGTGCTGCAACCGGTGACCGCGCCGCCTCAACAGAACTCGTCGAGCAACCGGTAGAAGTCGATCCGCCCAGCATCGGGGTCCACCAGCCCGTACGCCTGCAGCAGCGCCGAGGCGTCCTGCGGACCGTACTGGCGGTTCATTGTCGCCGAGGCAATGCTGCGGGTGACCAGCGCCAGATCCAGATAGCGGTCGGCCACCCCGAGCCGGCCGAGGTCGACCAGCCCGGTCACGGCCCAGGTGTCTGGATCGAGCACGACGTTCGGCAGGCACGCGTCGCCGTGGCAGACCACCAGGTCGCCGGCCTCCATCGCCTCCGCGGAGCTTCGGCTGGCGAGCAGCTCGGCGAGCAACCGCTCGTACTCCGGCCACGGTCGCTGGTTGGGTTGGAAGTTGGTGCGCTCCGCGACGGAGCGGGCGGCGAGCGGCACCGTGACGCGCAGCCGGCGGCCGAAGGGGCAGGTCTCCACCGCCAGCGAGTGCAACGCGCGCAGGATGTCGGCGATGGCCGATCCGACGCGCGGCACCGAATGCGCGGGCACGTCGCAGGCCGGCACGCCCGGCACTGCCGAGGTCACC
>JBBSGC010000113.1:0-5579 GCA_038254525.1 Propionibacteriales bacterium
CGAGACCTTCGGTGACGCCCGGGACCCCGCGATGCTCCTCGTGATGGGCCTGGGCGGCCCCATGGGCTGGTGGAGCGTCGACTTCTGCCGCAACCTGGCAGACCGCGGCTTCTTCGTGGTCCGCTACGACAACCGCGACACCGGCCGGTCGACCAAGGTGTCGCCACGACGCCCACTGCGTACGACGGCCGTGGTCACGACCTTCCTGGGGTCCCGGCGGCACGCCGAGTACGCCCTGGACGAGCTGGCCGCGGACGCCTTCGGACTGCTGGACGCGCTGAGCGTGCAGCGCGCCCATCTGGTCGGGGTCTCGATGGGCGGCATGATCGTGCAGACGATGGCCATCCACTGCCCACCACGGGTGGCGTCGATGACGTCGATCATGTCGACGACGGGCCGGCGAAGCGTCGGCTGGGCGGACCCCCGGCTCTTCCGGATGCTGCTCGGCCGGTCCACGCTGACCCGCGAGAGCTACATCGAGCGCTCGCTGCTCACCTCGCGGTCCATCGGGTCCCCCGGCTACCCCTGTGCCGATGACATCGGCAGAGCGCGGGCCATCGAGACCTATGACCGGGGATGGTCCCCCGCCGGGGTGGCCCGCCAGCTGCTGGCCGTGCTGGCCCAGCCCGACCGGACCCCGCAGCTGCGCCAGCTCGACGTGCCGACCCTGGTCGTGCACGGTTTGGCCGACCGGCTCGTACACCCCTCGGGCGGTCGGGCCACCGCTTCAGCGATCCCGGGCGCCGAGCTGCTGATGATCCCCGGGATGGGTCATGACCTGCCCGCGCAGCTCGATGACACGTTGGCAGGGGCGATAGCGCGCACCGCCCGCCGCGCCCGCGCCGCGAGCTGAGCCAGCACCGCCGGAGGAGGTCTCGGGGCTTCACGCTTCAGTCGCGGATCTGCGCGGCCAACGCGAGGAGCTCGTCGAGCGCCTCGGCCAGGTAGCCGATCAGCTTCCAGACGTCGGGGACCATCTCGCGGCAGACGACGACCCCGAAGTCCAGCGACCCGTCGTAGCTGAACAGCGTGATGTTCATGCCGCCGGTCATGTCGGTGACCGCCGAGACCGGGTAGATGCCCTCGACCAGGGCGCCGGCGACGTAGAGCGGCAGCTGGGGGCCGGGCACGTTGGAGACGAACAGGTTGAGTGGCGGGCCGGGGACCGTCGCGAGCTTGAACAGCGCCCGCGTCGCGAGTCCGGACAGCGCGGTGGGGACGGCCGCGGAGAGGTCCTGCAGGATCGACGCCGGCACCGCCTCGAACTGCCGCTTGGCTTCCGCTGTCGCCTCGGCGACTGCACGGAGCCGCTCCGCCGGGTCGGCGACGTCGGTGGGCAGCGAGGTGAGCATGACCGACAACAGGTTGCCCAGCTCGCCCTGCTCGTCGTCGCCGCGGACCGACACCGGGACGGCCGCCACCAGCGGAATCGTGGGCAGCGCGTCGTGGTCGAGCAGCCAGCGGCGCAATGCGGTGGTCGCCATCGCCATCACCACGTCGTTGACCGTGAGCCCGAAGGCGTTCTTGACCGCCTTGACGTCGGCCAGCGGGACAGAGCCGTACGAGAAGCGTCGGTGGGCGGTGATCGTCCCGTTGAACGGTGTGTGCGGGACGGTGAGATCCCGGCCGTCGGCGAGGCGACCGGAGTCAGATGCGGTGGCCACCGCGACCAGCACGTCGGCGATCCCGCTGATCAGGCCGATGCCCGGGACGTTCTTGGCTCCCGGCAGGTCAGCCAGGTGCGGCAACGAACGCGGCAACGAGGTGACCAGCTCGCGGGCGCGAAGCGCGCTCGACGCGACGCCGCGGAGCAGCAGGACTCGGCTGTCCGGAAGCGGCGCCGGCGACCAGGCGCCGGCGGGCTCCACCTCGCGGGGCTCGACGGTCACGTCGAGGACCGTGGCGAGGATCTCCGCGCCGGAGATGCCGTCGATCGCGGCGTGATGGACCTTGGAGTAAAGGGCGACCCTGCCGCCCTCGAGACCGTGGACCAGGTACATCTCCCACAACGGCCGGCTGCGGTCCAGCGGGCGCGCATGGATGCGAGCCACCTGTTCGCCGAGCTGCTCGGCAGTGCCCGGCGGGCACAGCGCCACCTCCCGGGTGTGGTACTCGATGTCGAAGTCGGGGTCTTCCACCCAGTAGGGACTGCCCAGGCCGAGCGGCACCTCGACGAGCCGCTCACGCAGTGGCGCCGCCAGATGCACCCGCTCCTCCAGCAGCGCCCGGAAGCCGTCGAGAGTCAGCTCCCGGCCAGGCGCCGTCGACGGGTCGAGCACCAACAGAGCACCGACATGACCGGTCGTCGTCGCGGACTCGACGAACAGGAACTGCGAGTCGAGCGCCGAGAGCTGCTTCACCGGTTGTCCTCTCTTCCGACCCCGTGCCCGGAGGACGCGCAAGTCCTGGCAGCGTACTTCCCAGGCCGGTCGGGGGACGATCCGGCGACCGCCGCACCGTTCGTACGCCAGCGGCACCGGCTCCCCGGGTGCATCGAGCAGCAAGGAGCGTGGGATGGAGCACCGCACCATGGCACGGACGACGTCGTCGCGCGGCGAGCTGGTGCTGCAGCGCCGCGGCGACGGCGCGCTGGAGCTGCGGGTCAACGGCGTCTTCGTCATGGACACCGCGCACACGAAGAGCGAGCAGGCGCTCGCCCGCGCCGTCCTCGAGGCTGGTCCCGCTCCCCGGCGGGTCCTGGTTGGCGGTCTGGGCCTGGGCTTCACCGTGGCGACGCTGCTGGCCGACCCGCGGGTCGAGCAGGTCCTGGTCGCCGAAATCGAACCGGTCGTGGTGGCCTGGTTGCGCGACGGCACAGTGCCGCACGGCCCGGCGCTGCTCGGCGACGATCGGGTCGACGTGCGGATTGGGGATGTTCGCGATGTGGTGGCCGACTGCGGTCGGGAGTCGCTGGACGCGGTGCTCCTCGATGTCGACAACGGGCCCGACCACCTGGTGCACGCCGGCAACGCGTCCCTCTATCGGGAGCCGTTCCTGACTAGCTGCCTGGACCGGCTGCGGCCGGGCGGCCTGCTCGGCATCTGGTCCTCGACCCGGTCAGCGCCGCTCGAGCGGGCCTTGACGTCAGCCGCCGGCGGCTACACCGTGCGGGCGCACGGCGTCGACCTGGCCGGACGGGCCGAGGAGTACGCGCTCTACCTGGCGGTGCGCTGAGGGCTGGCCCGCTCAGCGCAGGGCGGCCTCAATTCGGGCGCCGACGGCGAGCAGGCGTTCCTCGCCGTACGGCGGACCCACCAGCTGCAACGACGTGGGCGGCTCGCCGCGCGGTGCGGGGATGGGCAACGACAGCGCCGGCAGACCGGCCAGGTTGAGTGGCACTGTCAACCGCGTCTTCCCGACTCCGCGCACCGCGTCCAGTCTTGGGACCTCGACCGCAAGGGTCGGCAACGCGAGAAAGCCGTGCCGGTCGAGCAGCGCGACCAGCACGCGGCGGGCTTCCACGGCACGTCGCCGGCCCACGACCACCCGCTGCGCAGTGACGTCCCGGCCGCGCTCGATGGCGTGCACGTGCCGCGGCTCGAGCCGGTCCGCGCGGTCGAGCAGCGCCCGGTGCGCGACGAAGCCCTCGGCGCTCACGATGTCGTCGGCGGCCTCCTTCCAGTCGTCCCACTGCGGCAGCTGGAGGTCGGTCGTCTCGACCTCGGCTCGCCGCAGTGCCTCGTCGACCGCCGCATCGATGCGCTCGTCGACTCCCGCAATCCGGATCCTGGACGCCGTGGATGGCAGGTCGTCGACCGCTTCGGCCCCGAAACCCGGCTCCAGCAGCTGCATGCCGACGAGGAGCCCGGCCACGTCGCGGGCGAGCGGTCCCACCGTGTCCAGCGTGCGGGAGAACTCGAAGACACCCTGCGTCGACAGCCGGCCGGTCGTGGTCTTCAAGCCGGCGATGCCGCAGCAGGCAGCCGGGATCCGCACCGACCCGCCGGTGTCGGTCCCGATCCCGACGTCGGCCTCTCCCACCGCCACCGCCACGGCCGAGCCGCTCGACGAGCCGCCGGGGATCAGGGCGGCATCGACCGGGTTGACCGGAGTGCCCGTCCAGAGGTTGATGCCGTCGGCGTGCCTGCACAGCTCCACCAGGTTGGTCTTGCCGACGATCCGCGCGCCCTGGCGGCGCGCCGCTTCGACCACCGAGGCGTCGAAAGCCGCCGCGCTTGCCGACTCGGCGATCGCCCGGCAGCCGACGGTCGAAGGTGTCCCGGCCACATCGATGCAGTCCTTCACCGCGACGCGTGGACCACTCCCGGAGCTGTCGAGGCGAAGCAGCCAGGTGGCGTCCACGGCTCGATCCTGCCGTCCGGCCTGCCCCGCTGTCACGCCACCCGGTCGACTAGCGTCGGCCTCATGACCGACTCGGTTGCAGCCAACGGGGACTACCGGATCGAGCACGACACGATGGGCGAGGTCCGCGTACCCGCGCAGGCACTGTGGCGGGCACAGACCCAGCGGGCCGTCGAGAACTTCCCGATCTCCGGCACGACGCTGGAGAGCGGCCACATCCGCGCACTGGCCCTGGTCAAGGCGGCCGCCGCCACCACCAACGCCGAGCTCGGCGTGCTCGAAACAGACGTGGCCGCGGCCGTCTGGGAGGCAGCGATGGAGGTGGCCGAGGGCAAGTACGACGACCAGTTCCCCATCGACGTGTTCCAGACCGGGTCGGGAACCTCGTCGAACATGAACGCCAACGAGGTCATCGCCAGCCTGGCCAGCGCGGCCCTCGGCCGGCCGGTGCACCCCAACGACCACGTCAACGCGAGCCAGTCCAGCAACGACGTCTTCCCCACCTCCATCCACCTGGCCGCCACCGCGGCCGTCACCCGCGAGCTCGTTCCGGCGCTGGCCCACCTCGCCGAGGCACTGGAGCGCAAGGCAGTCGAGTGCGCGGCGGTGGTCAAGGCCGGGCGTACGCACCTCATGGACGCCACCCCCGTCACACTCGGCCAGGAGTTCGGTGGCTACGCGGCGCAGGTCCGCAACGGCATCGCCCGGGTCGAGGCGACGTTGCCGCGAGTCGCCGAGCTGCCGCTTGGCGGCACCGCGGTGGGTACCGGGATCAACACACCGCGCGGGTTCGCCGCCCGGGTGATCGAGGTGCTGCGCGAGCAGACCGGCCTGCCGCTGACCGAGGCGCGCGACCACTTCGAGGCCCAGGGCGCTCGAGACGGCCTGGTCGAGCTGTCCGGCCAGCTGCGCACGGTTGCGGTCAGCCTGACCAAGATCTGCAACGACCTGCGCTGGATGGGATCGGGACCCACCGCCGGGCTGGGCGAGATCGCGCTGCCGGACCTGCAGCCGGGCTCCTCGATCATGCCCGGCAAGGTCAACCCGGTGCTGCCCGAGGCGACCCTCATGGTGTGCGCACAGGTGATCGGCAACGACGTTGCGGTCACCGTCGCGGGCGCCGCCGGCAACTTCGAGCTCAACGTCATGCTGCCGGTGATGGCGCGCAACCTGCTCGAGTCGATCCGGCTGCTCAGCACCAGCGGCACGGTGCTTGCCGACCGGTGCATCGACGGCATCACCGCCAACGTGGAGCGCGCCCGTGCGTACGCCGAGTC
>JBBSGC010000114.1:0-5558 GCA_038254525.1 Propionibacteriales bacterium
GAGACCACCGAGCCGGTGTCGGCGGCGGCAGTGAGCCGAGGCATGCGTCCTCCTCCAGGGGCAGCGTTGCCCCGTCATGGTTTGCGACGGCACACACTATGACGTACTCGCCCCGCGGCTGGGCGACGTGGGGCGGCGCGGCGTTGGAGCGGCGCCTCAGCGGCGCCTCAGCCGCGACCACGACATCCGTACGGAGGTGCCGTCGGGGCCGGTCTCCACGGTCACGTCGTCGGCGAGTCCAGCGAGCAGCCCGACCGCCTCCGGCATCGGATCGACGTCGTCGCCCGGCGCGCTGGGCAGGTCACGGCCGTGCTGGCGCAGCGCCTCCTCGCGCAACAGCTCAGCCGCGGCCAACCCGGTCGCGACCGGCAGTGGCACCAGGTCCCGCACGCTTACCGTGAGTGCCTTGCCGCCGGTGATCTCAACCTGGACGCGGGCCCCGATGCCAGCGCCGCGGTGTGCCGCGACGGCCCGGGCGCAGGCCTCACTGGTGGCCAGCCGTACGTCGTCCAGGTGCTCGTCGGCGATCCCGTGCACCCGCGCCAACGACACCGCCACCAGGCGTACGAAGCGAACCAAACCCGGATCGGCCGGGATCGCCAGCGCCACCGAGGTGTCGCTGGCGGATCGGGGGGAGCGCACGGCGCTCAGCCGGCGGTGACGGCGGCACCCACCGAGTCTTGGATCGAGAAGACCTTGGTCAGGCCGGTGATCCGGAAGATCTTGAGCAGCCGCTCCTGCGTGCACACGACCACCAGCGAGCCGTCATGGGCCCGCACCCGCTTGAGACCGCCGACGAGCACGCCGAGACCGGTCGAGTCGAGGAAGTCGACGCCCTCCACGTCGACGACCAGGTGGTGGTGACCGTCGTTGACCAGTTCGATCAGTGCCTCGCGCAGCTTCGGCGCGGTGTAGACGTCGATCTCGCCGGTGACCGCGACCACCGTGTGCTCACCCTCCGGGCGGGTCTCCAACGAAAGGTCCACGACATCTCTCCTCGCCACGCCTCATGCCCGATGCCCGTGCTCGCTCAGCCGCGTGTCGGCGGCCGTCGTGAGCCGCACCAGCACAGCTGCTCAGGCATTACACCACGCCCGCCCGGCGGGAGGCCGCCCCTCGCCGCCGGTCAGACTGGACCGGGTGAACAGCGATCCGGCGCAGGTGCTGGAGGGGCTGGCCGCCTCGGCGTCCCGGTCAGGGCGACTGGCGCACCTCGAGCGGCTGCCCGACCGACCGGCCCGGCACGCCGCCTGGCCGGCCTGGTCGCATCCTGACGTCGTGGCGGCGCTGGGTGCCGTCGCCGGTGTCCGGCGGCTCTGGGTCCACCAGGCGGCTGCGGCCGAGCACGCGTACGCGGGGACCCACGTCGTCGTCTCGACCGGGACCGCCTCGGGCAAGTCGATCGGCTACCTGCTGCCGGCGCTCAGCGAGCTCGTCGAGGCCGGTGAGCCGTCGCGCCGCCGGGACCGGACACCCACCGTGCTCTACCTGTCGCCGACCAAGGCGCTGGCGCGCGACCAGCTCGCCCGGGTCAGCGCGCTGGCCGACGCGGGCCTGCGCGGGGTACGCGCTTGCGCCGTCGATGGTGACAACGACCGCGACGAGCGCCGCTGGGCACGGGACCACGCCACGTTCGTGCTGGCGAACCCCGACATCTGCCACCTCACGCTGCTGCCGGCGCACCGACGCTGGGCCCGGCTGCTCGGCGGTCTGCGCTACGTCGTGGTCGACGAGTGTCACCACTACCGCGGCGTGTTCGGCTCCCACGTTGCTCAGGTGCTGCGGCGGCTGCGGCGGCTGGCCGCTCACTACGGTGCGGAGCCGACCTTTGTGCTGGCCTCGGCGACGGTGTCGGAACCCGAGGTGACGGCGGCCCGGCTTACCGGGCTGACGGTCGCCCCGGTTGTCGACGACGGCTCTCCACGGGTGGCGGCGTCGGTCGCGCTGTGGGAGCCGCCGCTGCTCGAGGGCGGCGGCGAGAACGGCGCACCGACTCGCCGGCCGGCACCGGCGGAGACCGCCGTGCTGCTGAGCGACCTCGTCCTGGCGGGAGTGCGCACGCTTGCCTTTGTGCGCTCCCGTCGCTCGGCCGAGACGGTCGCGCTCACCGCCCAACGACTGCTCGGCGAGGTCGATCCGGCACTGGCTCGGCGCGTCGACTCCTACCGAGGCGGCTACCTCCCGGAGGACCGGCGAGCCATCGAGGCGGCACTCACCTCCGGTGAGCTATTCGGCCTGGCGGCCACCAACGCGCTCGAGCTGGGCATCGACGTCGCCGGGCTGGATGCGGTGCTGACCACCGGCTACCCCGGTACCCGGGCCGCGCTGTGGCAGCAGTTCGGTCGCGCCGGCCGGACCCGGCAGGCCGCGCTGGGCGTGCTGGTGGCGCGCGACGATCCACTCGACAGCTACCTCTTGGCGCACCCGGAGGCGCTGCTCGGGCGGCCGGTCGAGGCCACCGTCATCGACCCGGACAACCCGTACGTGCTGGGACCCCATCTCGCCGCCGCCGCTGCCGAGCTGCCGCTCACCGAGGCGGACCTCGAGCTCTTCGGCCCGCTGGCCGGCGCAGGGGTGCAGGCCCTGGTCGATGCGGGCTGGCTCCGCAGGCGACCGCGCGGGTGGTTCTGGACCAGGCCCGAGCGGGCCACCGACCTGGCCGACATCCGCTCGACCGGTGGCCGCGCGGTCTCGATCGTGCAGCAGCCGACCGGGCGGCTGCTCGGCACCGTGGATGCTGCGGCGGCGCCGGCGACCGTGCACGAGGGAGCGGTGTACCTCCACCGCGGCGAGAGCTTCGTCGTGGAGTCGTACGCCCCCGCCGACGCGGTGGCGATCGTGCGCCGGGACGACCCCGACTACACGACCACGGCCCGCACGGTGACCGAGATCCGGGTGCTCGAGACCGGTACCCAGCGGAGCTGGGGGGCGGCACGGCTGTGTCTCGGCACCGTGACGGTCACCGACCAGGTGGTGAGCTACCTGCGGCGCCGGCTGGGCTCCGGAGAGGTGCTCGGTGAGGAGCCACTCGACCTGGCGCCCCGCACGCTGCGCACGACGGCGGTGTGGTGGACCCTGACCGACGAGCAGCTCGGCGAGAGCGGGGTCGCGGCGGCAGATCTCCCGGGAGCGGCACACGCGGCCGAGCACGCGTCGATCGGGCTGCTGCCGCTGTTCGCCACCTGCGACCGCTGGGACATCGGCGGGGTGTCCACCGCGTTGCATCCCGACACCGGCCGGCTCTCGGTGTTCGTGCACGACGGGCATCCGGGGGGCGCCGGCTTCGCGGAGCGTGGCTACCGGATGGCAGCTGACTGGCTGCGGGCAACCCGAGACGCAGTCGCAGCGTGTGAGTGCGCAGAGGGGTGCCCCTCGTGCGTGCAGTCGCCCAAGTGCGGCAACCAGAACTCCCCCCTCGACAAGCGTGGGGCCGTGGCCCTGCTGACCCTGCTGCTGCGCCACGCGTCCTAACGGCACCGCCCGAAGCTGTCGCCCGCCGCATCTCACCCGAGCGCGGAGTCGGGGCCGGCCTTGGCGGTGCCGCTCAACGCCCACACCCTGCCCAGCACCGCTCGCGTGCGGACCTCGACCCGCACCTGCAGCACCGCCCCGGCGGTGTCGCAGCTCATGAGCTCAGCGCCGTTGCGGCCGGCCACCCGGGCCGCGGCCGCGCACCCGTCGGCACCCTGCTGGATCGCCGCGGCCCCCGCGAGAGCGGCGAGGTCCGCCGCACCTTCAGCGCGATGGTGAGCACCGACAACACCGACCACGGAGCAGACTCCGTCTGCGACGAGGATCAGGACACCGATGAGGACCAGCGCCCACACCGACGCCACCCCGCTCTCGTCGCGTCGCGCCCGATGCCGTCGGGGAGGCGTCACCGCGGTGGCAGTGACCGATCCGGTCACCGGGGGCCGGTCAGGGCCGCGCACCGCTGTCCTCCAGCGCGGCGGTGGCCGACGCGTCGAGTTGGACACCCGGAAGGCCGCCGAGCAGCGGGAGGTCCGGCACCGCCTGCACCGACACGGTCACCGTCACCTCGCCATCCTCGGTCGCCACTGTGACGGCCGACCCGTGCGGCGCCGAACGCTCCACGGCGGCGTGAACCGCCGAGTCCGGCTCCCCGCGAGCCGCGAGCCGAGCGCCTTCCCGGGCCGCATCGAGGCAGCGGACCTGCGCGATGCCCAAGCCGACGACCCAGACCAACGCCACCGCAACGACCACCAGCACGGGGATGACCACGGCGGTCTCCGCGGTCACCATCCCCCGCTCGCCGGGTCGACCGGCCGCCGGGAGGGTCACAGCGCGCCGACCAGCGGGAGGACGTCGTCGAGCGGGAACCCGCCATGCCAGACGAAGTGCAGCACAGCACCGAAGATGTCCAACAGCCGCTGCTGGAACACCTGCGGGGCGATCAAGACCAACCAGCCGGCGACCGAGATGGCCGCAACGGTTCCGACCGCGTACTCGGAGGTGACCATGCCGCGGTGGTCACCTCGGTGCGTTGGCACGTGGTAGTGCATCTCGTCCTCCTCGGGCGGCCGGTCCGGGGGACCGCTGCCTCGGCCCCCCGACCGGCGCTCGGGCTCAGAAGCCGAACTTGGCCGTGATCGAGCCGAGGATCGAGGTGAAGAAGTTCTGGAACCAGTCGGACTGGACGAGCGTCAGCAGGACGCCCGCCACGCCGCAGGAACCGACGGTGCCGACGGCGTACTCCGACGTGACCATGCCGGACTCGCGGCTGCGGAGTGCACGGATTGCGCGCATGAGGTGTCTCTTTTCGGTGAGGCGCCCGGAGGCGCGGGATCTGCCTGTCACCTTCAATGTGGGTGCGCCACCGACTGGATGGTTGCGGCCAGCCCCGGTCTGGGGACAGCCCGGCCGGGGACAGGCCCGGCCGCCTGTGTGGTCCGCTATCCGCTCGCTCACTCGCTCAAAGGTGCAGCAGCGAGAAGCTGGCCACGACAGTCGGCAGGATGCCGACAACGAGGAACGCGGGCAGGAAACAGGCACCGAGAGGTGCCGAGGCCTTGACACCGACCTTGCGGGCGTGGGTGACGGCGGCGGCGCGCCGGTCCCGCCGTACGTCTTGCGAGCAACGGGCGAGCGCCAGGGTGATCGAGGACCCGGTACGTGCCGAACGGGCCAGCGCCCTACCCAACGGCGCGAGCGCCTCGTCACCAGCCAGGTCGCGCCACACCTGGGCCGGGTCGGTGCCGAGGTCGAGCCGGGAGGCGCAGCGCCGCAGATCGTCACCCAGGGGACCTCGCACCGCCGACGCGACCTCGGTGAGCGCCTGTCCGGGCGGGCGACCGGCGGCCAGGCAGGCGACCAGCAGGTCGACCGCCAGGGCCAGGTCGGCCAGCACGCGCTCACGCCGCTGGACGGTGGCTCGCGACGTGGCTGTGCGCAGCCAGCGGTGGAGCGCCACCGCTGCGCCCAGGCCGACTCCCAAGCCGGTCCAGCCCGGCACCAGCCGGGTCACGACGAAGACGGCAACCACGGCCACCGCCGCCGGTGACGCCCACCACGCCCCACTGGACCCGCCGGCCCGGCGA
>JBBSGC010000115.1:0-5497 GCA_038254525.1 Propionibacteriales bacterium
CGAGACGACGATGGCGGCCTCGGTGAGCTCCGGTCGACCGGTGGACTGACGAGGCTGGCGCTCGGTGATCCGGGCCGTCTTGGCCGCGTCGGAGATCTGCACAGCGAACGCCTGGACGGTCGCGGCTGCCGGCGACTCCTGCGGTGTCGTCGAGTTGGGCTTCACGGTGATGATCGGCGTGCCCCGGGTCACGGTCGCCGTCACCGTGTAGCTGCCGGCGAACACCGACTGCGTCGTCTGCGGGCCGTCGGGACCCGCCACGACGTCGACGGCGTCGGTGATCAGGCCCGAGCCGGTCTTGATCGCCAGCCGCCCGGCGATCTCCTTGCCCTCGGCGCCCGAGGGGATCAGCACAGCGGCCGGAGCAGCCGCCGCGACCAGCTGCGCCAGCGCCTCCGCCTTCGGTGCGACCAGATAGTCGACGAGCGCCGGGTCATCGAGCAGGTAGACCTTCTCGGCCCCGAACCGGGCCAGCGTGTCGATCGCCGCAGTGGCGTCGGGGCCGATGAGCACCGCCGACGGTTCGCCGAGCCGGGCCGCAAGCGTGAGCAGCTCCGCCGTCGTCTTGCGTACGACGCCATCGACGTGGTCGACGAGGACCAGGACCTCGCTCATGACTTCGGCGCCCCTCTCAGACGAACTTCTGCGCCGCGAGGTACTCCACCAGCTGCACGCCGCCGGCACCCTCGTCGGTCACGATCTGGCCGGAGGACCGGGGCGGACGCGCGCTGTAAGACAGGACTCGCGTCCACGCCGCCGACAGGCCGACGTCGCCCGGGTCCACCGTGAGCTCGGCCAACGACCAGGTCTCGACCGGCTTCTTCTTGGCCGCCATGATGCCCTTGAACGACGGGTAACGCGGCTCGTTGCACTGGTCGGTAACGCTGACCAGCAGCCGGCCGGAGGCCTCGATCACCTCGGTGGCGGCGTCGCCGTCACGTCGGATGCGGATGGTGTCGCCATCGACGCTGACCTGCGAGGCGAAGGTGACCTGCGGCCGGCCCAGTCGCTCGGCCAGCATCGCCGGCACCACGCTCATCGAACCATCGGTGGACGCCATGCCGCACATCACCAGGTCTGCGTCGATTCTCTCGATGGCCTTGGCGAGCACCAGCGAGGTGCCCACCGAGTCCGAGCCGTGCAGCGCCTCGTCCATCACGTGTACGCCTTTGTGGGCGCCCATCTGCAGCGACTTGCGCACCGCGGCGGCGGCCGGTTCGGGGCCGACGGTCAGCACCGTCACCTCGCCACCGGTGGCCTCGGTGATCTTGAGCGCCTCCTCGATCGCGTACTCGTCGAGCTCCGACAACAGCCCGTCGACGCCGATCCGGTCCACTGTGTTGTCCGCGTTGAACGTCCGCTCGGCGGTCGCGTCGGGCACATGTTTCACACACACGACGATGTCCATGACCGGCTTCGGTCCTCCTCCGCGCCCGGCGTCTCGCCGAGCCTCGAGATCCCCGGCAGGTAGCCGGCCGGACTGCCGGTATTCGCACCGGTCAACGGAATCCTCGCAGACCGGCACGCGGACACCGGCACCGGCTCAGGCCGACGTGCGGTCCTCGCGCCCGCGCCGACGGTGCCTGACCCGGCCCGGCACGCCCGCCACGACGCTGTAGTCGGGCACCTCCCCGCGGACCACCGTGTGGGCGGCCAGCACACTGCCCCGGCCGATCATCGACCCCTTGAGCACGCTCGCCTTGGTGCCCAGCCAGCAGTCCGGTCCGATGCGCACCGGAGACTTGACCACACCCTGGTCCTTGATCGGAACCCGCGGATCGGTGGTTACGTGGTCGAAGTCGCAGACGTAGACCCAGTCGCCGACCAGGCAGGCGGCGCCGATCTCGATGTCGAGCAGGCAGTTGACGACAACGCTGCCGCCGAACACCGCCTTGTCGCCCACGCGCAAGGTGCCCTCGTGAGCGCGCAGCTTGGTGCCGTCGCCGAGGTGCACCCACTTGCCAAGCACGACCCGGCCGTAGCCCGACCGGGCGAAGATTTCGACGTCTCGCCCGATGAAGACCAGCCCTTCCGCGACCACGTCAGGATGGCGCCGCCGCAACCGGGCCAGCCGCCAGTAGCGCACCAGGTACGACGGCGTCCATGCCCGGTGTCTGGCGACCCAGATCAGGTTCTGCCACGTCATGAGCCGGACCTGGCCGGACCGCTGGGCGCGTCGACTCACCGGCTCAGGCCGGTTTGGTCGCGGTGACCGACACGTTGTAGTAGAGCCCCGCCGGCACCACAGGACGCAGCGCGACGTCCAAACGCGACAGCATTCGCCAGGAGCGGTAGGCGAACATCCGCCACCGAAGGCCGAGCCGCTCGGCCGGCACGGCCGCCTCGAAGGTACGCACGGGCCACCCCCACCACGCCGCGCTCAGCTCCTCGGTAACCGCGCGTACGCCTGCTCCGCCGGCCCGCTCGACGGTGCGGACAAGCTCGGCGGGGACAAACGTGTGCAGGTCGACGACCGCCTCCAGGGCAGCCGCGCGCGACGACTCGTCGAGCTCCTCGCGCGGTCGGGCCCACCTCTCGCGGAGCCAGGGCAGGTGGGTGACCCGGGTGGTCGCCCACCAGGTCGCCCGCGAGAGGCGTCGAGCGACGTAGTCACCGTGCCGCGTCGGCTCACCGCAGATCACCACCCGCCCGCCGGGGCGGAGCACGCGGAGCACCTCACGCAACGCCAGCTCGACGTCAGGAATGTGGTGGAGGACCGCGTGCCCGATGACCAAGTCGAAGGTGTCGTCGGGGTAAGGCAGCAGCTCGGCGTCGGCCGGTCGCCCCGCCACGGTGAAGCCGAGGCCGGCGGCGTTGCGCCTCGCCACCGCAACCATGCCGGGCGAGATGTCGGTGACGTGCGCCTCGTCGATGACGCCGGCAAGCTTCAGGTTCAGCGTGAAGAAGCCGGTGCCGCACCCGATCTCGAGACTCCTCCCGTACGGCCACCCGGCCGCGCCGGCGACACCGACGAACCGGGACCGGGCGTAGTCGATGCAGCGCTCGTCGAAGCTGATCGACCACTTCTCGTCGTAGCTCCGTGCCTCCCAGTCGTGATACAGGACTTGGGCGAGCTTGGTGTCCTGCCAGGCCGCCTCGACCTCCGCAGCCGAGGCACCGCGGTGCGCGGGAGGCCGGATGCGCTGCTGGGTCACGGCTCAGCGTCCCTGGAACTCTGCCTTGCCCGGGCCGTTCTCGATGAACGACGCCATGCCGGTGGCGCGGTCGGCCGTCGCGAACAGTCCGGTGAACTGCAGGCGCTCGATCTCCAGACCGGTCTGCAGGTCGACCTCGAGGCCACGGTCGACCGCCTCCTTGGCCGCCCGCAGCGCATAGCCAGGCCCGTGGGCGAACTGCCGGGCCCACTCCAACGCCGTGCTGTAGACGGACTCCGCGGGTACCAACCGGTCGACGAGCCCCATCGCCAGCGCCTCGTCGGCCATGACGAACCGGCCGGTGTAGATCAGGTCCTTTGCCTTGGCCGGGCCGACCAGCCGGGTGAGCCGCTGGGTGCCGCCGGCCCCGGGGATGATGCCCAGCAGGATCTCCGGCTGACCGAGCGTCGCGTCCTCGGCGGCGATCCTGATGTCGGCGCACAGCGCGAGCTCACACCCACCACCGAGCGCATATCCGGTGACGGCGGCCACCGTCGGCTTGGGGATGTCGGCCACCGCAGTCAGCGCCGACTGTAGCTGTGCCGAGCGGTCGACCATGTCGGTGTAGGACATCGCGGCCATCTCCTTGATGTCGGCACCAGCGGCGAAGACCCGTTCGCCCCCGTAGACCACAACCGCCCGGACGTCGGCGCGCTCAGCGGCCTCGGTGGCGGCGGAGCGGATCTCCTCCTGCATGGCAGTGTCCAGAGCGTTCATCTTGGGACGGTCGAGCCGGAGCGTCCCCACCCCGTCGGTGACCTCGAGCCGGACGAACTGGCCCACGGTGACGCTCCTTCGGCTGGTGACGATCCGCCGAGCCTAGTGGACCCTTTGCCCTGCTCCGGGGGGTCGGTCCCGGCCGATCGGGCGGGACGGCCCGGGGCAACGCCGCTCAGCCGCCGGCGACGCGTACGGAGCCGGCGACCTGCCGGACCACCTGCTCATAGGTGGCGAGGTGCTCCGCGTGCGGCGTCGCCAGGGTGATCAGCAGCGCGGTCGGTTGCCCGGGCACCGGCACGGCCACCGTGATCTGGTGCAGGGCGGCTCCGGCGTCTCCAGGTGCGGATCGGGCCACCACCACCGAGTGCGGCCCGGTCCGCTCGATCCCGACGGCGTGGTGGGCACCTCGGCGAAGCAGGGCCTCCGCTATCCCGGTGAGTGCCACCAGCGGGTCGAAGGTGTCGGTGCGGGAGGTGGCGAGCGTCAGCGTGGCCGTCGACGGCGAGCCGGCGAGGGAGACCGCGCAGAAGGACGTGCCCACCACCGGTCCGTCGCCCAGCGAGCGGGCCACCGCCTCGAGATAGAGCCCGAGGCCCTCACGTTGGCCGCTGTCCGACAGCTCCATCGTCTCGATCAGCGACGTCTGAGCCGCCGCGCGGTCCGCGACGGCCGACGCCAGCGGGATCTCGTGGAAATCCGGCGGGATGTCGACGACGATCCTTCCGCAGTCTGCCTGCGGCAACGCCGTCATCTCGCTCCCGGCTCGGCCGACGGGGCACCAGCTCCGCGCAGCCGCTCGACGAGGGAACCGTCCGGGTCCCCGGAGCTGCCGAAGGAGGCCTGCGGCAGCAGCTCTGGTGCGAGCTCCGCCCATGACCGCGCCAGTGCCGCCTGGAGCCGGTGGGAGCCGGTCGCGTTGGCAGTGAGCAGGCGTACGGCCTCCGTACGGTCGCCCTGCTCTGCGGCCTCGATGCCGAGCAGTGCCGAAACGACAGCGGTCACTCCGGCCGTCTCGTCCAGCGACCGCACGGTCGCGAGCAGCACGCCCGCGGACTCCGCCAACCACGCCTCGACGGCGGCACCGACGCTGGTGAGAGCACGGTCAAGGTCAGCGGCGAGGTCACCGTCGGAGGCAGCGGCAGCCAGCTCTTCGACCAGGCCGTCGCAGGCGTTCACGAGCACAGCCGCGTCGGTTGCGTGCTCGGCGGCGAGCCGCCGGGCCGCAGCCAGTACGGCGGCGCGCTGCTCGGCAGCGTCGGCTTGCCCGGACAGCTGGCTCATCGCCTCGGTGAGCTCGGCCGCGGCGTCCTGCCGGCTGACCAGTCCGGTGCGCCACGAGTCGAGCGCGTGCGCGAAGTCGACGACGGCGTTCTCCAGCCGACGAAGCCGCGCGGCCAAGCCGGCGACCGCGGCCGTCAGCGGCGCAACCAGCGGACCGTGCCACAGGCTGTGCGGCCCGAGCAGAGACTCGAGGGCGTGCCGGGAGCCGGCCAGGGCGACCACGGTCGACCGCAACACCCCGGCTACCCGATCGACGCTGTCGAGGTCGCCCGGCGCCGGGTCGCTGCCGAGGAACCGCTCCGGTCTCACCGGCGTGCCCCGCTGGTCATCTCGACCGGCCC
>JBBSGC010000116.1:0-5472 GCA_038254525.1 Propionibacteriales bacterium
CCCCGCCTGGACAAGCTGCGGCATTACCACGACCATCCCGGCTTCGTGCAACCGTTCGTCGACGCGGCGGTGACCGCGCTCGATGACCTGCCGGCGGACCGGCGGGACCCGGCGCAGCTGATCTTCGTCACCCACTCGATCCCGCAAGGCATGGCTGCGGACAGTGGTCGTTTCCCTGGCCCCGGCGGCGACGGACACGCCTATGTCGCCACGCACCGGGCGGTGGCGGCGGAGGTGAGCCGGCGGGTGGCCGCAGCCACCGGCCGCCGGCATCCGCACTCGCTGGCCTACTGCTCGCGCTCCGGCCCGGCGCATGTGCCGTGGCTGGAGCCCGACGTCAACGACCACCTGGGCGCGTTGCACCGCGCCGGCGCCCGAGCCGTCGTCGTGGTCCCGATCGGCTTCGTGTCCGACCACATGGAGGTGGTCTTCGACCTCGACACCGAGGCTGCGGCCACCGCACGCCGGCTCGGGCTGGCCTTCGCCCGCGCCGCCACTCCAGGTACCGACCCACGGTTCGTTGCCATGGTGCGCGACCTGCTCCTCGAGCGGGCCGCGGCCGAGCGCGCCGAGCAGCCCGTGCGGACCACCGTCGGCGGCCGGCGAGCCAGCTGGGACGTCTGCCCGGCTGGTTGCTGCCGCAACGGACGGGAGCCGGACCGGCCGGCCCTGTGCGGCGCAGACACCCTCTACCCAGTGCAGATAGCGCCGCGGTGACCGACGACGGTCTCCTCGAGCTGGCCCGCACGGTGACCGTCGAGGCGGCCTCCTTCATGCGTACGCACCGCCCGGGCGCGTCGGCGTGCTGTCGACCAAGAGCACAGACACCGATGTGGTGACCGAGCTCGACGCGGCCACCGAGCGGCTGATCCGGTCGCGCGTGTTGGCCGAGCGGCCAGCCGACGGGTTCCTCGGTGACGAGGGCGGCCAGCGCGGCGGTTCTGGCCGCGGACTTTCACCAGGTGGTCGTGGCCTGCGGCTTCCGAGTGCTCTGCGCTTCCCGAAATGTCGATGCGATGTGGTCGCCGGGGCCGCCTCAATGCCGCGAGATCGGTGGTGTGTCCAAGATCGCACGTCACAGTTGGGAATCGGCGTGAATGAGCGGCCTCCGATCGGGCACACTGTGCGCCCGCACCCTTCTTGCTCGCAGCCGCGCTCACCGGAGCGACCACACTGCCAACGCCCAACGCCCGCGGTTGGAGAACCTGATGGCCACCGATTACGACGCTCCTCGCAAGACCGAGGAAGAGCAGTCCGAAGACAGCATCGAAGAGCTCAAGGCGCGCCGCCATGACAAGAACTCGGGGCAGGTCGACGAGGACGAGGCTGAGGCTGCCGAGTCCTTCGAGCTGCCTGGCGCCGATCTGAGCCACGAGGAGCTGTCGGTCCAGGTGCTGCCGCGGCAGGAAGACGAGTTCACCTGCGCCTCCTGCTTCCTGGTGCACCACCGCAGCCAGCATGCCGCTGACCGCGACGGGCTGCCGATCTGCCGTGACTGTGCCTGAGGCGGCGACCTAGCGCTTCTTGGTGGTCCCCGAAGTCAGCTGCGACGCCTTGATGCCGGGCGGCAGAGTGTCGAACGAGCGCACCCAGTAGCTGACGGCCCGACGGGTGACGTAGACCTTCGCCAGCTGCGAGGTCGCTCCCGAGAGCACTGCCCACGTGACGGCCTCGAGGGTCGTCACCTCTGGGTTCTCCGGGGAGGCAGGTGGTTGGCGGCCGAGTGCGACCTGCCAGCCGAGGTTGATCATCCGCCGGCTGGCGACACCGGCGAGCAGCGCCGAGGTGCGGCCGTACATCTTCCACACACCCTTGCCGGGCTCCTTCTTCTTGCCGGCGGAGCTGCCGCTGCGACGTGCCACGTGGGACCTCCGTGCTGAGGCGCGGGCGGCGTTCCGCCCGTCGGACGAGTCAGTGTGCCACCTGGCTGCGTGCGGCATGTACGGCGGCGACGACGTGGTCGGGGTGCCGGGTGCTGAGCAGCCAGTACGGTGCCGGGTCGTCTGGGTCGTCGATCGGCACGCGCACCGAGGTGGCGATATAGGGGCGCAGCAGCAAGTACGCGCGGGCATCGGCATCCCGGCCATGCAGTCGCCGGGTTCCGTCGGCGTCAAGCGCCTCGGCCGGTCCGCACAGCCCGACCGGGATCTGCGCCCGTCCGGCGCTGAGCTGACCGTCGTGAACCGCTACGCGCGATGAGCCCCAGCCCAGCAGCAGTCCGCCGGCGACTGCGGCGGCGACGGCGGCGGCCAGCGCGGCGACCAACCTCGGCGTCGCGAGCGCGAAAGCCCACCACACCGACAGCACGAACAGCCCCGCCAGCAACCACCAACCCACCGGCGGGTGCAGACGCTCCACGTAGGACACCGGCCGGGCATCGCTCGAGGGCTCCGCCGGGGGGCCTGCGCCGCTGGAGCTGCTCACCGGTGCAGCCTCGCACGGACCGTGGCGGCGCTGCCGGTAGGGTCGCCAACTGGAGCGCTTGGAGGAGGACGCCGATGCTCGAGGTCAGGGTCCGAAGGCTCGACGAGGGCATCGACCTGCCCACCTACCGCCACCCGGGCGATGCCGGTGCGGACCTCGCGACCACCGTTGACCTGACGCTGGCACCGGGTGAGCGGGCGCTGGTTCCGACCGGGATCGCGGTGGCGGTGCCTGAGGGGTACGCCGCCTTCGTACACCCGCGTTCCGGCCTCGCGGCCCGTTTCGGGTTGTCCATAGTGAATGCGCCGGGCACCATCGACGCTGGCTATCGAGGCGAGGTCAAGGTGCTGCTGGTCAACCTCGACCCTCAGCAGCCAGTCGTGCTGCGACGTGGCGACCGGATCGCGCAGCTCGTGGTGCAGCCGGTCCAGCAGGTCAGCTTCGTGCCCGTCGACACGTTGCCGACAACCGTTCGCGGTGAGGGCGGCTACGGATCCACCGGTGGCTTCGGCACCGCCGTGGCGAATGCTTCGGCCGGCGGCGGCCTCGGGCCCCACAGGGAGGCAACGGCGTGATCTTTCGCCGACGCGAGAGCAAGGACGCCACGACCGGAGAGTCCCAGGCCGCGCCCGACGGTGCGCCGGCCGACGGCGGCCACACCGGTGACGCCGTGCTGAGTGCTGGTGACTTTCGAGCGGCCACCGGCCCGTGGGACATCGCAGAGCGTCCTGCAGACGACGACCCGGGCACCATCGACCTCGGCGGCCTGGTGGTCCGCCTTCGGATGGGGCTCGACCTGCGGCTGCAGACCGACCAGGAGACCAGTGTGGTCCAGGCGGTGCTGCTGGTGGCCGGCGACGGCGCGGTGGAGCTTCGCGCGTTCGCCGCCTCGCGCGCCAGCGGCATCTGGGACGTCGTGCGCCGCGAGATCGTCGGCGAAGCGTCTCGGCACGGCGGCACCGCCACCGAGATCCCCGGCCCGTACGGTCCGGAGCTGCGAGTGGTCGTGCCCGCGCAGGCACCAGATGGTCAGCGCGGCACGCAGACCAGCCGCATCGTCGGCGTCGAGGGACCACGGTGGCTGCTGCGGGCCACCTACCTGGGCCGGCCGGCGATCGAACCGGACGCCGACCACGTGCTCGAGTCGGCGGTTCGCGACGTCAGCGTGGTGCGCGGGGACGGGGCGATGCCCCCGAGGGAGCCGCTCCCGCTGCGGCTGCCGCCGGACGCCCAACCCGTGTCGGAGTGACCTCTCCGGCCCTCTCAGCTGGCGACCACGGTCACCTACAGTTGGTGCCATGAGCTCTGCAAGCACCCGTACGCCCTCGGCCGGCGGCTTCCTCAAGAAGGCGCTGAACAAGCTGTCGACCAGCACCGGCGCGCTGGAGGCCGAGGAGCTGCAGGAAAGCGCCGAGGCGGCGGGCTGTCGCCTTGTCACCGGGTTCGGTGACCGTGATGTGGTCACCGCGCACGGCTCGCTTCGCGCCGTCACCCTGCGGCCGCGCGGAGGTGTGTCGGCCTTGGAGGCTGAGCTCGACGACGGCTCCGGCACGGTCACCTTGATCTGGCTCGGTCGCCGCCGGATCACGGGTATCGACCCGGGTCGGCAGCTCACTGTGCACGGGCGCATCTCGTGCACAGACGGCAACCGGGTCCTCTACAACCCCCGCTACGAGCTCAGCGCGTGACGGCCGAGCAGCTGCCGTCGGTACCGGCCGCCGAGGCGCCGCGGCTGGCTGCGGAGTACGCGACGGTGGAGCAGCTTGTGCGCGGTCAGCTGGCGAAGGCACTCGGTGGCCCGCGGGGCGTGGTCGAGGGGGCGCTGCCGACGGTCGCGTTCACGATCTGCTGGCTGCTGACGCACCGGCTCGCGGTGACGTTGGCGGTCAGCGTCGGCGTCGCGTTGGTGCTGCTGCTGGCCCGTGTGGTCCAGCGGCAGAGCGTTCAGTTCGTGGCCAACAGCCTGGTGGGCATCTTGATCGGAGCGGTCTTCGCCGCTCGCTCAGGAGATGCCATCGACGCGTTCAAGCCGGGCCTGATCTACAACAGCGTCTACGGCGTGCTGATGGTGCTCAGCGTGGTCGTCGGGTGGCCGCTGGTCGGGTTCATGGTGGGCAGTGTGATGGGGGACGCCACCGGTTGGCACGAAGACAAGCCAGTCGTGGCGTTGTGCAGGCGGCTGACGCTGGTGTTGGCAGTGCCGTGCGTGCTACGGGTGCTCGTGCAGTACCCGTTGTACGCCGCGGACCAGCTCGGGTGGCTGGCGACGGCGAAGATCTTCATGGGCTGGCCCCTGCAGGTCGCCGCCTTGGCCGCGATGGCGTACCTGCTCAGCCGCAACCGCACCCCCCTCGCCCATCCGTGACTTCTTGAGTGCCCATCCGTGAGTTCCCGAGTGCCCATCCGCGAGTTGCAGGTGCCCGTCCGCGTCCGGCCCGGTCCCGGCGCCTCGGCCTACGCTTACGCCAGCCGCGTTTGACGGAAAGGAGTCGGCATGGCCACGTGCGAGCACCTCGAGGCGAACGCCGACCATCAGCCGGCAACTGAGGTGGACGGCTGCGAGGAGTGTCTGGCCAACGGCAGCGGCTGGGTGCACCTGCGCAGCTGCGCCGACTGCGGGCACATCGGCTGCTGCGACTCATCACCGAACCGACACGCCGACGCGCACTATCGGACGACAAACCATCCAGTCATCCGCTCGGCGGAACCGGGGGAGGCCTGGCGGTGGTGCTACGTCGATGAGCTGATGGCCACCTGACCGGCTCGAGCGACGCTGCGCCGGTCGACCCTCGAGCCAGGTAAGCCGCGGACGGGTGGTCAACACGCCGCGGACGGGTGGTCAACACGCCGCGGACGGGTGGTCAGAAACCCTCGGATGGTCGGGAGGCAGGGTGCCTGGTCTTGGGGGCCAGCAGGGCGGCGAGCTGGTCCTCCTGGTCGGCGGCGGTCACGAAGAGCAGCTCGTCGCCGGCTTCCAGGGACCGGTCCCCGTCGGGAGTGTTGATGCCGCCGTCGCGCAGAATGGCCACCAGGGCTACGTCGCCCGGC
>JBBSGC010000117.1:0-5323 GCA_038254525.1 Propionibacteriales bacterium
GCGGGTCAGCTCGGCGGCGCTGGGCCGCGAGGCAGCGTGGAAGCCCCACGAGTCCGACTTCAGCGCGGACTGGCTCGCGGGCTTGACATGAGCGGCTGCGAGGACGTCACCGGGTCAGTTGACGACCCGTCGGGTGCCAAGAGCCGTGATGATCCGGCGCGGCGTCGCGAGCGGCTGGCCAGGATGGGCGCCATCCTCTCCGACGTGACCGCCGACGAGACGGCCGCCGGCTGGGGAGAGCGCGACAGCCGCTCGGACGCGGATGAGCGCCTTGCCCGCGAGGTGCCCCCTCATCACGGCTGAGCAGCCAATCCGTTTGGCACAGGGGTCCCCTGTGCTCGACCTAGCGTTGTAGGGGACCCCAGTGACCGGGCGGCCAGGCTCGCCAGGCGGCGTCACGTTCAACGCTGAACGGTGACGGGCAGCCCTGCCTCGGGGTGGCGGCGCGTGCAGTGAGCTCAACCCTCGGGTGGCGAGGTCACCACGACCGTCAGCGCGTCGCGTACTCCGGACTCGGCCAACGCCAGCGCGGTCGCCTCGGGAACAGCGATGACCAGTGGCTGTCCCTCGCCGGTCGCCCGCGGCTGCGAAGCTCCCGGTAGCGCGATGACGGGGGCCCCGCGAGCGATCACGCTGGCGCCGCCGCCACGCAGGTCCGCCCCAACGACATCCACCCAGTCACCGGGATGTACGACATCGCCGACCGCCGGATCGGTAACCCGAATGGTGGCCAGCACGGTGCCCGCCGGATAGCCGTCGAGCAGGGCGGGTTGCACCAATGCGAGATCGGTCAGCGGTTGACCGGCCCGCACTGGTGCCACCAGCAGGCGGCCGAGTGGGGGGTGTCGCGCGTCCAGGACGCCCTCTGGGACCAGGTTTGTGTCGAGCTGGATCGTGGCCAGATCGTCGCGCTGCAACGGCCGTCCGGCGGGCAGGTCATGCGCGGCCACGGCGACAGGCTTCGTCGCCGGAGCCGCAGGCCGCGCCGCATTGATACCGACGATAACCGCGACTCCGGCCAGGCCCGCGGCGAGCCAGCGTCGGTGCGTGGCGACCAGCCGGCGGAACCGCTCGCGCACTTTCGGCAGCCGGTGACCTGTCATGCCAGGACAGTAGGTGCGCGCGGCAGATGTGCGGCCTAGTCATCCACAGGCGAAGGGCGACGCTCAGCAACTCGCGGATGGGCGGTCGGAAACTCGCGGATGGGTGGTCGGAAACTCGCGGATCGGCGGTTGGGCGGTCAGGCGGCGGAGCCGGAGTCCTTGGTCGCGCCGGACTTCGACCGCTCACCACCGTTCGACCGCTCACCACCGTTCGACCGCTCACCGGACTTCGACCGCTCACCAGACTTCGACCGCGCGCCGGACTTCGAACGCTCAGCGCCGCTCGACCGCTCAGCACCGTTCACCTTGGCCGGTGAGCCCGAGCTGGTGTCGCCACCCGAGCCCGACTCGCCACCGCCCGACGTCGTTCCGGACTCGGCCTTGGCGCTCGCGGCAGCGTCGGTGTCGGAGTCCTTCGTCGAGCGACTGTCGTTGCGGTAGAAGCCGGACCCCTTGAACACCACGCCGACTGCGCTGAACACCTTGCGCAGTCGCCCGGCGCAGTCCGGGCACTGCGTCAACGGCGCGTCAGTGAAGCTCTGCTGGGCCTCCAGGGTGTGACCGCACTGCGTGCAGGCGTACTGGTAGGTCGGCACGGTCTTCTCCTCCGGGCGGGTGGTGAGCAGCGCTTTCGTCGGCGGGACGGCGAGCGCGCTGGCACTCGGCCGTCCCGACTGCCAATGGTCGCACGCTGGGTCAAGTCTGGGGGGAAGCTCCGCAGGAGCTGCGCCGAGGCAGAATGCGCACGTGCGACGGAACTTCCTGCTCTATGCCGCCGTCGCGCTGGCGATCGTGCTGGTAGCCGCCTCGGTGTTCGCCGTGGTGACCGTGCGCCGGCCCTTCCCGCAGATCGACGGCTCCCTTCGGGTCCCTGGGCTCAGCCAGCCCGTGCGCGTGACCCGCGACAGCTACGGGGTGCCGCAGATCTATGCGGACAACTCCGACGACCTCTTCTTCGCGCAGGGCTACGTGCAGGCACAGGACCGGTTCTTCGAGATGGACTTCCGTCGGCACGTGACGTCAGGGACCCTCTCGGAGCTGTTCGGGCGGCCAGCACTGGCAACCGACGAGGTCGTCCGCACCCTCGGTTGGCGCCGCGTGGCCGAGCGTGAGATCGGCATTCTCGACCCGGCGACCCGGCGGTATCTGCAGGACTACTCCGACGGCGTCAACGCCTACATCTCGGGCAAGAGCGGCGGCCAGCTGTCCCTGGAGTACTCGGTGCTCTCCCTCACCGGGCCCGACTACGTCCCGAGCGCGTGGACCCCCGCCGACTCGGTCGCCTGGCTCAAGGCGATGGCCTGGGACCTGCGGGGCAACATGTCCGACGAGATCGACCGCCTGCTCGCCTCGACCAGGCTCGACACCCGCGAGGTCGAGCAGCTCTATCCCGACTATCCGTACGCCGAGCACTCGCCTATCGTGACCTCCGGTGCGGTGCAGAAGGGCACCTTCGTCCAAGATCCGGGACGGTTGAAGCGACCGGCGCCACACCTCGGTGTAGGCACCGGCAGCTCGCAGCTCGCGCGCGTACGTACGGTGCTGGCCGGGTTGCCCACCCTGCTGGGGACCGGCGACGGCATCGGCTCCAACTCCTGGGCCGTCTCGGGGGAGATGACCGCCAGCGGCAAACCGCTGCTGGCCAACGACCCGCACCTCGCGCCGTCGATGCCTGCAATCTGGTACCAGATGGGTCTGCACTGCACGACGGTCGACACCGCGTGCCCGTTCGACGTCTCCGGCTTCACGTTCGCCGGCCTGCCCGGCGTCGTGATCGGCCACAACGACCAGATCGCCTGGGGCCTGACCACGATGGACGCCGACGTCACCGACCTCTACCTCGAGCGGGTCGACGACGCGTCACAGACCTACCAGTACGGCGCCCGACAGCTGCCGCTGCGCACGCGTACCGAGCAGTTCACGGTCGCCGGTGAGGACAAACCCGTGACGATCACCGTCCGCTCGACACGCGACGGGCCAATCCTCTCCGACGTCGACAGCACGGCCGCCTACGTCGGACGATCAGCGGCCGCGTCGCTGCTGCCCGGGGTCGCGGGCCGCTCCTACGCCGTTGCGCTGCGGTGGACCGCGCTGACCCCCGGCCGCACGATGGACGCGGTGTTCGGCATCGATGCGGCCGGCACGTGGAACGAGTTCCGCAGCGCCGCCGCGTTGATGGACGTGCCGTCGCAGAACCTCGTGTACGCCGACGTCGCCGGCCACATCGGCTACCAGGCGCCCGGCCGGATCCCGATCCGACCGGCCGGCGACGACGGGCGCTGGCCGGTGCCCGGGTGGCAGCCAGGGCATGACTGGAAGGGTTACATCCCCTTCGACGCCCTGCCGTCGGTCCTCGACCCGCCCAGTGGCTATGTCGTGACCGCCAACCAGGCGGTGATCGGACCCAGCTACCCGTATCTGCTGACCAGCGACTCGGCCTACGGCTACCGCAGCCAACGCATCATCGACCTGCTGCGCGGGCGCTCGGGTCTGACCGTCGATGACATGACGGCCATCCAGACCGACACCTACAACGCCAACGCGGCGACGCTCACGCCCTATCTGCAGCAGATCTCGCTGCCGACGCCCTACTACCGCCAGGGTCAGCGGCTGTTCCAGCACTGGGACTACTCGCAGCCCGCCGACTCCGCGGCGGCCGCGTACTTCAACGTGACCTGGCGCGACCTGCTGGCGCTGACGTTCCACGACGAGCTGCCCGAAGCCGCGTGGCCTGACGGCGGTGAACGCTGGTTCGAGGTGGTCAAGGGCCTGCTGAAGCACCCCAACAGCCACTGGTGGGACGACGTCACAACCGAGCACGTGCGGGAGACCCGCGACGACATCCTCAAGGCGGCATTGCTGGCTGCACGCGACGACATGACGCGTCTCCAGTCGCGAGACGTCAGCAAGTGGACGTGGGGGCACCTGCACGAGCTCCGCCTGGTCAACCCGACCCTCGGGACCTCCGGCGTCGGAGCGGTCGAGTGGATGTTCAACCGTGGCCCCTACGAGGTGGGTGGCGGAGGCGGCACGGTCGACGCGACGTCATGGGACGCGCGAGACGGCTTCGGCGTGACGTCGCTGCCGTCGATGCGGATGGTGGTCGACCTGTCGGACTTCGACGCCTCCCGGTGGATCCAGGTCGGCGGGGAGTCCGGGCACGCGTTCGCCGGCAGCTACGTCGACCAGACACCCCTGTGGGTGGCCGGTGACACGCTGCCCTGGGCGTACTCCGCCGACGCGGTCGACGCCGCCACCAAGCACGTGCTCACCCTGGAGCCCGAGCCGACCTCGTAGGCACTCTCTTGGTGCCGACCAGTGGCCTCTCGCCTTCACCACGGAGCCGTGGTGAAGGAGGTACGGCAGCGGACGAGTGCGCCGGGGGTCACCAGCGCGTGCACCTGCTGGTCGTGCGGCTCGACGGGCACCTCGCCGGCCGGCAGTTGTTCGTCGTCATGCAGCAGCAGGCAGCGCCACGTGGTCGCGTCGCAGCGGGCCAGCGCGCGGTCGTAGGACCCGCCGCCACGGCCCAGGCGGGCACCCGTCTGGTCGCCGGCCAGGCCGGGGCAGACCACGACGGCCGCGTCGGCCACGGCGTCGGGGCCGAGCCGTGGCCCGACAGGTTCCGGCAGCCCGCGCCGCCCGGGATGCAGCCCCGCGAGGTCGGTGAGCTCGCCCCAGTCCAGGTCTAGGTCCGGCCGGAGCACCGGAACCAGGACCCGCTGGCCGCCGGCGAGCAGGCTGGCCAGCAGTGGCCGGGTCCCCGGCTCGTCGCCAACCGAGACGTACGCGGCGACGGCCGAGCCGGCGACGAGCTCTGGCAGCTGGACCACACGGGCGGCCAACGCGTCGGCGGCCGCGGACTGCCCCTCCGGTGAGCGCGCCCCTCGGGAGATCGCGACCTGGCGGCGCAGCTGCTGCTTGGCCAGCGCCACTTCGTCCACGGAGCAAGGGTAGGGACGCAGCCGCCCAACTAGGATCGGGCGCCATGAGCGAGGCGGGGCTGGCCCAGGCGCGGCGGCAGATGGAAGCGGCGGGGGTGCACCCGCGCGCCATCGAGGTGTTCGCTCACTACTACGTCGAGCTGGAGCGCGGCGCGACCGGGCTCATCGCCGAGACCGACATCGACCCCCTGGTCGATCCACCTCGGCTGGCCGATCTCGAGGTCGAGGAGGCCACCGCGCGAGACGCGCTGGCGGCCACCGCGGTGATCAAGCTCA
>JBBSGC010000118.1:0-5313 GCA_038254525.1 Propionibacteriales bacterium
GGACGCATCAGGGAGTTCCTGGAGAAGCCCGGCTCACCGGAAGGGCTTGCGGACGAGCCGCAGTCGGTGCTCGCCTCGATGGGCAACTACGTCTTCGACGCCGACGCCCTGGTTGCTGCGGTCACCGCCGACGCCGCCGACGAGGGTTCTCGGCACGACATGGGGGGCGACATCATCCCGGCGTTCGTAGACAGGGGCGAGGCTGGTGTCTACGACTTTCGCGACAACGTCATGCAGGGGTCCCACGGGCGGGACCGTGACTACTGGCGCGACGTGGGGACGCTGCAGTCCTACTACGAGGCGCACCTCGACCTGGTCTCGCCGGTGCCGGCGTTCAACCTCTACAACTACGAGTGGCCGATCTACACCCACTACGGCCCGCACCCGCCGGCGAAGTTCGCTCAGGACGCCGCCGGCTCACCGGGGCGAGCAACCGACTCCCTGGTCTCGCCCGGCGTGGTGATCAGCGGTGGTCACGTGACCGAGTCGGTGCTGTCGCCCGGGTGCTTCGTGGACTCCGGCGCGCACGTGCACGAGTCGGTGCTGCTCGACGACGTGACCGTCGGCGCCGGCGCCGTGGTCCGGCGGGCCATCCTCGACAAGTCGGTGGTCGTACCGCCTGGCGCCAGCATCGGCGTGGACCCGGAACGCGATGCAGCCCTGGGTCTGACCGTCACCGAGTCCGGTCTGGTCGTCGCCGGCAAGGAGCACCTCATCCACGCCTGACCCGGCGTACCGAAGCTGCCCGAGGCGACAGCCGGGGAACTCTCGGCCAACCCTGGCCCCGGCGGCAACTGGGGAATGCTGCGCCATTCGCTAACTGGCACTGGGGTCCCCTACAACACACCTATGGGCGTAGGGGACCCCAGTGACCGGGTGCGGACGGCGGGCTGGGGGGTCAGCCCGCGCGGAAGCGACGCAGGAAGACACCGGTGCGCTCATGGGCCGGATCGGCGAGCACCTGGGCTGCCGGGCCCTCCTCCAGCACCCGCCCGTCGTGCAGGAACGCCACCCGGTCGGCGACGTCGCGCGCGAACGCCATCTCGTGGGTCGCCATCACCACCGTCATGCCATCGGTTCGCAGGGCCCGGATCGCGTCGAGCACCTCACCCACCAGCTCCGGATCGAGCGCCGAGGTGATCTCGTCGAGCAGCAGCAGCGTCGGGGACATGGCAAGGGCACGTACGAGGGCGGCCCGCTGCTGCTGCCCGCCCGACAGGCTGTCGGGGTACGCCTGCGCCTTGTCGGCCAGCCCGAACCGCGCCAGCAGCTCGCGTGCCCGGTCCTGTGCTTCCCCCTTCGACAGCCTCCGTAGCCGCCGCGGCGCCAGGCAGACGTTGTCCAGCACCGACAGGTGCGGGAACAGGTTGTACGCCTGGAACACCATGCCGATCTCACGGCGGACCGCGTTGGCGTCCACCCGCGGGTCCGTGATGTCCCGGCCGGCCAGCTCGACCACGCCGTCGTCCACGGTCTCCAGCAGGTTCGTGCACCGCAGCAGCGTCGACTTGCCGGAGCCGCTGGCGCCGATGAGGCACACCACCTGGCCCGCGTCCACCGCCAGGTCCACGCCGCGCAGCACCTCCGCGGTGCCGAAACGCTTGCGCACGTCGGCCAACCGCAGCAGCGTCATGCCGCGCCCTGGTCACGCCGCGTCATGCGCAGCGACAACCAGTCGGTCAGCCGGGCGAACGGGATCGTCAGCAAGATGAACCCGACCGCGGCCACGACGTAGGGCGTGAAGTTGAAGTCCCGTGCCGAGCGGATCTGGGCCTGCCGCAGCGCCTCGACGACGCCGATCACCGACACCAGGGCGGTGTCCTTCTGCAGCGAGGCGAAGTCGTTGACCAGGGGTGGCAACACGCGACGCAGCGCCTGGGGGAGCACCACGGAGCGCATCGTCTGGGTGTACGACAGGCCCAGCGAGCGTCCGCTGGCCCACTGGCTCGGGTGCACCGAGATGATGCCGGCCCGTAGCACCTCGGCCACGTAGCCGCCGTAGGAGAACGTCAAGGCGGTCACCGCCAGCCAGAACAGGCTCGACGGCACTCCCTGCAGCCGCAGCGCAGGCAGCCCGAACCCGACCAGATAGACCACCAAGAGGGTGGGCGTGCCGCGTGACACGTCGGTGTAGACGACCGCCAGCACCTTCAGCGGCGCGAGGCCGGCGAACGGCAGCACACGTACGAACGCCACCAGCAGGGCGACGATGAGAATGGTCACCTCGGCGGCCAGGAACAGCCGCACGTTGACCTCGAAGCCGCGCAGGACGAGCGGCAGCACCGACTTGGCCTCGGACCAGTCGAAGTAGGCGTCCCGCACGCGCGGCCAGCCCGGGGAGCTCAGCACCACATAGGCGAGCAGGCCGAGGACGAGAACAGTCGAGCCCAGGGCGACAGCAGTCCGCCGGCTGGACTGCCGCCGCCGGAAGGTGTCGCGCTCACGTTGCCGGGCGCTGGGCGTCCAGCTGGTCTCGGTCACGACAGCGTCGGCACGTCCACCACGTCCGACAGCCACTTCTTCTCGATCCCGGCCAGAGTGCCGCTGCGCTTGAGCGTGGCCAGCGCGGAGTCGAGGCAGGCCACGTAGGGATTGCCCTTCTCCAGCAGCAGGCCGAACTCCTCGGTCTGTCCGCTGGTGACCTGGAACTGCCCGGTGACGGTGGCCTGCGGGATCTCGACCGCGGTGATGTAGAACGCGGTGGGCAGGTCAGCGACAATCCCGTCGACCTGCCCGTTGAGCAGCGCCTGCTTCGCGGCGTTGGTGTCGTCGTAGACCATGGGTTGCTGGCTGGGGGAGATCTCGGTGTCGATCGCGTCGAGGGACGTGGTCCCCACTTGGGCACCGAGTCGCGCGTCGGCGAAGTCGGCGAGGCTGGTGGCCCCCGCGTAGGGCGAGTCCTTCAACGTGATGATCGCCTGGGCCGCCGAGTAGTAGCCGGTGGAGAATGTGACCGCCTGCGCGCGCTTGGCGGTGATCGAGATCTGGTTGATGTCGAAGTCGAACTTCTTGGCGCCCGGCTGGTAGCTGGAGTTGAAGGGCACGCTCGTCCAGTGCACCGCGTCGCGGCCGAACCCGAGCTGCTTGGCGACCGCGTAGGTGACGGCGGACTCGAAGCCCTTGCCGTTGGTCGGGTCGTCGTTGACGAAGTACGGGGAGTACGCCGGGGAGTCGGTCGCGACGGTCAGCGTGCCCGGCGCGTACAGCAGCGGACTGGTGGTGGAGCAGTCCGGGCCGCTGCTGGTCGCGCCCGTGCCGCCGCTCGGGCTACCGCTGGTCGACGAGATGTCGCTGGTGGAGGTGTTGCTGGTGGAGGTGTTGCTGGTGGAGCTGTCGCTGACGGGCGCACAGGCGACCAAGGTCAGGGTCAGCGCCCCGACCGCGAGTGCGCCGGGTCGCCGGCGCGAGCCGATGGTCATGGCGCCGATCGTAGGGGACCGACCGCAGCTGCCCCGCCACGAAGCCCGCCACCGAGTCCCCGCTGCCCGAGTTCCGCCGGCGCCGGACAACCTGCGTGGCGCCGTGGTTGCATGGCATGACCACGCGACTCATGGAGGTGGTGTCGGTGCGGCGACAGCTGCTGGCACTGAGCCTGCTCGCTGCGGGGCTCTTCGGTCCGGTTGCCGGCGGGTCCGCCGCCGCCGTGCCGCCGACCGCCTCGACGAGCACCATCAAACTGGGCGGCGTCGCGGTGCCGCTGCGTCCGGGCACCCGGCAGGTGGTCACCGTCGACCACACGTACGGCTGGCACGCCACTGTCTCGCTGTGGCGCCGGCGCGACGGACGATGGGGCAAGGTGTTGACCGCGCGCGACGGCCGCACCGGTTACGGCGGGCTCGTCCCCGGCGCCAGGCGCAGGCAGGGGACCGGCGCGACACCGCTCGGCACCTACTCGATGACCGAGTCCTTCGGCAACCACCCGCGTCCGTCCGGCACCGCGTTGCCCTTCCACCGGGTCCAGGCCGGCGACTACTGGGTCCAAGACAACGCCTCCGACTGGTACAACACGCTTCGCAACAAGGCGCAGGGTGGCTTCCGTTGGTGGCTGACCGGCTACAACTCCTCGGAATACCTGCCCAGCTATCCGAGCCAGTACCGGTGGGCGATCGTCATTGACTTCAACCGGCCCGATCCGGTGCGCCGCCGTGGCTCCGGGATCTTCCTGCACGTCAACGGTGACGGCCCCACGGGCGGCTGCGTGTCGGCGCCCCGGGAGTACGTCAGGGCAATGATGCAACGGCTGCGGCCGGGGTTGCACCCGCTTGTCGCGATCGGTCACTGAGCCGCCCGGCGAGCTCGAGCCGTGGGGCCACCCGGCGGCGGACGCACAGCCGACGACTCCGTGCGTACGCTGAGCCCCATCGGTCGGGTTTGCGGAAGGAGGTCCCATGGAGCTGCTGATCGTGCTGGCTGTGGTCGCGGTCGTCGTCTTCGCCATGCGCTCGCGCCGCAGCCTTGCCGTCCAAGGTAGCCGTCGGGCCAGCCTCGGCAGCGGTCGCTCTGGGGGTCGCAGCGCGTCGCCTGAGGAGCTGGCCGCGGTGCGCCGGGCGACTGACGAGGACATCACAGTCTTCGGCGAGGAGCTGCAGCGCCTCGACAACGACCTGGGGGGCCGCACCCTCGATGAGGGCATGCGTGCTGACTATCAGCGCGCGCTCGACTCGTACGAGGCTGCCAAGGAGTCCAGTGCGGCAGTCACCGACCCCGAACAGGTCAGACATGTCACCGCGATCCTCGAAGACGGTCGTTATGCGACGGCCTGTGTCCGGGCCCGCGTCGACGGCCAGCCGCTGCCGCAGCGCCGGCCACCCTGCTTCTTCAACCCCCAGCACGGTCCCTCGGTGCGAGACGTGACCTGGTCGCCGCCCGGTGGCACGACGCGTGAGGTGCCGGCGTGTGCCCTCGACGCCCAGCGGGTCGAGGCGGGAGCGGAGCCGGACTCCCGTCAGGTCCTGGTCGGCACCCAGCGGGTGCCCTACTGGCAGGCCGGTCCAGCGTTTGCGCCGTGGGGAGCCGGCTACTTCGGCTCCTTCGGCCTGATGGAGGGACTCTTCCTCGGCACGATGATCGGCGGCGGCTTCGGGGGCGGCTTTGGCGGGTACGACCAGGGGTATGACCAGGGGTATGGCCAGGGCTACGACTCCGGAACGGACTCCGGGGACGGCGGCGGGGACGGCGGCGGCGGCTTCGACAGCGGCGGCGACCTGGGTGGAGGCGGCTGGGATGGCGGCGGCGGCGACTTCGGCGGTGGCGACTTCGGCGGCGGTGGCGACTTCGGCGGCTTCTGAGCCGGCTCAGTGCAGCGTCTTGCCC
>JBBSGC010000119.1:0-5199 GCA_038254525.1 Propionibacteriales bacterium
CGCGATGCGCTGGCTGCTCGACCTGTGCCCTCCGGAGTTCCGCGGGTATTCCGGCCTGCGGCGCTACCCGGCGGTGCTGGCCCGCTTCACCGCGTTGCACATCGAGGGGATGCAGATGGCGTCTCGGCGCGGGCTCGCCGAAGGCCGCACCGCACTGCGCGACGTTGCGGAACAGGACGTCATCGACAAGTCGCTGGCGACGTGGGAGGCCGAGATCGCCCGCCTCGTGGGTGTGCGGCGGGCGGTCAGCCTGGTGGAGGAGGCGCTGCGAGGGCGACGCTTCCGCGAGCGGCTGTGAGGGGTCAGGTCGCCAGCGCAGCGGCGAGCCGTCGTGCGTAGTCCTGCGCCTCAGCGCCGTCGGTGTAGTGCGTGCGCGGCCAGAAGAAGCCCCGCAGCCCGTCCTTGCGGCGGCGCGGCACGACGTGCACGTGCGCGTGCGGCACGCTCTGGCTCACGGTGTTGTTCATCGCGACGAACGTGCCCTGGGCGCCGAGGGCATCGAGGGCTGCCGTGGCCACCCGCTGGGCGGCACCGAACAGCGGCGCGAGCAGCTCCGGCGGCAGGTCGGTCAGCGTCTCGTGGTGCACCCTGGGCACGAGCAGCACATGGCCCTTGAACACCGGCCGGTGGTCGAGGAAACCGACGACGTGCTCGTCGTCGAGCACCGTGTACGCCGGCAGCTCGCCGACCACCACCGCGCAGAACAGGCACCCCACGGCAGCCCACCATAGGACCGTCGACCAGGACGCGCGCCGCCGCGACCTCCTGGTCCGTCCCTCGGCCTACCATCGAAGGATCTAGCATCTGGTGACGACGCAGGGCCGGTGGCCGCTGCCCGCTGCTGCGACGACGGAGGCCATCGATGGGGTTGCTCGACACGATCAGCGTGCCTAGCGACCTGCGCGGGCTCGACGACGAGGAGCTCACGTCGCTCGCGGAGGAGATCCGCCAGCGCGTCATCGAGGCGGTAGCCCTCAACAGTGGGCACCTAGGCCCCAACCTCGGCGTCGTCGAGCTGACGCTGGCGATCCACCGCGTCTTCGACTCTCCGCGCGACCGGATCGTCTTCGACACCGGCCACCAGGCGTACGTGCACAAGATGCTCACCGGCCGGGCGGGCGACTTCGACCGGCTGCGCAAGAAGGGTGGGCTGTCCGGGTATCCCAACCGGGCGGAGTCGGTGCACGACATCGTGGAGAACTCCCACGCGTCCACCAGCCTGTCCTACGCCGACGGCCTGGCCAAGGCGCATGCGCTCAACGGCGAGGACCGGCACGTGGTCGCCGTCATCGGCGACGGCGCGCTCACCGGTGGCATGGCCTGGGAGGCGCTCAACAACATTGCCGCCGACTCCGACCGCCGGCTGATCATCGTGGTGAACGACAACGGTCGCTCCTATGCGCCCACTGTCGGCGGCCTCGCGCAGCACCTGGCCAGCCTGCGCACGCATCCGCGTTACGAGGCGGCGCTCGGGCAGGTCAAGGAGCGGCTCACCCGGGTGCGCTTGGTAGGCCCGCCCGCCTACGACACGCTGCACGCGATCAAGAAGGGGCTCAAGGACGCGCTGGCGCCTCAGTGCCTCTTCGAGGACCTCGGCCTCAAGTACGTCGGACCTATCGATGGCCATGATCGCCCGGCCGTCGAGCAGGCCCTCACCCAGGCCAAGCAGTACGGCGGTCCCGTGCTCGTGCACGTGCTCACCGTCAAGGGGCAGGGCTACGAGCGGGCCGTCAACGACCTGGTCGACCAGATGCACCAGGCAAAGGCCTTCGACCCGATCACCGGTGACGCGCGCGTGACCCCGGTCCCCGACTGGACGTCGGTGTTCCGCGACGAGCTGGTCGCCCTCGGCGACGAGCGCGCTGACCTGGTGGCGATCACTGCCGCGATGGTCCACCCGACCGGGCTCGACGCCTTCGCCGACCGCTTCCCCGACCGCTGCTTCGACGTGGGCATCGCCGAGCAGCATGCCGTGACCAGTGCCGCCGGGCTCGCCATGGGTGGTCTGCACCCGGTGGTGGCCATCTATGCGACGTTCCTCAACCGGGCGTTCGACCAGGTGCTGCTCGATGTCGCTCTGCATCGGTGTGGCGTGACGTTCGTGCTCGACCGGGCCGGCGTCACTGGCGAGGACGGCCCCTCGCACAACGGCATGTGGGACATGTCGCTGCTGGGACTCGTGCCACGGTTGCGCCTGGCCGCTCCGCGCGACGGCCGACGGCTGCGCGAGCTGCTCCGGGAGGCGGTCGCGGTCGACGACGCGCCCACCGTCGTCCGGTTCCCGAAGGGCGAGGTGTGCCCCGACATCGACGCCGTCGGCCGGATCGGGGAGGCAGACGTCGTCGTGCGGGAGGGCGGCCACGACGTGCTGATCGTCGCGATCGGCTCGATGGTGCGCGCCTGCGTGGACGTCGCCGCCAAGCTGCAGGCCCAGGGCATCGGCGTCACCGTCGTCGACCCGCGCTGGGTCAAGCCGGTCGACCCGGCCCTGGTGGACCTGGCCGCCAACCACCGGTTCGTGGTCAGTGCCGAGGACAACGGCCGAGCCGGAGGCATCGGGTCAGCGCTGGCCATGGCGCTCATGGACGCCGGTGTGACGACGCCGCTGGCGGTGCACGCCATCCCGCAGGTCTTCCTCGAGCATGACCGGGCCGACGCGATCCGCGAGGAGATCGGTCTCACCGCCGATGCCATCGCCCAGGACACCCTCTCCCGATGGGCGGCGCTCAGCGCCCCGGCCGGCTGAGTCCGGGCAGGATGGCAGCCAGTGGAATGCCTCTTCGATGCCCGACGTTGGGAGTGGACGCCATGAAGTGGAACCGACGCTCCGAAGACCCGCCCGAGACCGCTGCGAGCGATGTCGTGGAGGACGTCCGGCCGGGTCACCCGCTGGTCAGCATCGTTGACGACGTGGCCGAGCTGCCTGCCGGTGCGCGGCCGGTCCTCGTCCACGCTCTCGACGGGTTCCTGTCCGCCGGCGCTGCGAGCCGGATCGCGGCGGGGCACCTGACAGCAGGCGGGGGCCGGGTGGTCGCCAGCTTCGATATCGACCTGATGTATGACTACCGAGCCCGCCGGCCAGGACTGGTGTTCGACCGTGACCACTACTCCGGCTACGACGCGCCCCGGCTCGTCGTGCGGCTGCTCCAGGACAAGACGGGCGTCCCCTTCCTGCTGCTGTCCGGGCCGGAGCCGGACTTCCGCTGGGAGGGGTTCACGGCTGCTGTGCGCGTGGTCGTGGAGCGCTTCGAGGTCCCGCTCGTCGTCGGGCTGGGCGCGGTGCCGATGGGTGTCCCGCACACCCGACCGGTGATGATCACCGCCCACGCCACCCGCTCGGAGCTGGTCGACCGGGTCAACCTGTGGCGCGGTCAGCTGCTCGTCCCGGCAAGCGCTCAGTCGCTGCTGGAGCTGCGGCTCGGGCAGTGGGGTCACGATGCGATGGGCTACGTGGCCCACGTGCCCCACTACCTGACCCAGGTGGAGTTCCCGTCCGCCGCTCTGGCGCTGCTCGAGGCGGCCGCCGAACGCACCGGACTCGTGCTCGACCTCGACGCGCTGCGCGGCACGGCCGCCTCAGCGATGGTCGACATCGACAAGCAGGTCACCGAGCAGGAGGGTCAGCCCGTGCTCTCCGGCTTGGAGGAGCAGTACGACGCGTTCACCCGAGGCGCCGAGGACTCGCTGCTGGCCGCCCAGGGGCCGTTGCCCACCGCCGACGAGCTCGGTCAGCAGGTCGAGCAGTTCCTGGCCGGGCTGGACACCGGCGACGAGGGCGACTGAGTCGCTCTGGAAGGATCGCGACCGTGCCCACGTCGGTTGCGGAGCTGGTCTCGATCCTCGACCTCGAGCGGCTGGAGGTCGACCTCTACCGGGGGGCGCAGCCACCGCACTCCACCCGGCAGCGGGTGTTCGGGGGACAGGTCCTGGCTCAGGCGCTGCGCGCCGCCTGTCTGACCGTGCCCGGCGACCGGCCGGTGCACTCGCTGCACTCCTACTTCCTTCGCGGTGGCGACACCGCCATCCCCATCCTCTACGAGGTGGAGCGGATCCGTGACGGGCGCTCCTTCAGCACCCGCCGGGTCGAGGCTCGACAGCACGGCCGGACGATCTTCTACCTCACCGCCTCCTTCCACGCTGCCGAGCCGGGCTTCGACCACCAGGACGTGATGCCCGACGTCACGGCGCCGAACGACTGCCCTGACCTTGCGGAGGTGCTGGGCGGGGTCAGCAGCCGGGCGGCCGACGGGTGGCGAGAGGAGTGGTCGGCACTCGAGGTCCGTTACATCGGGGACACCCGGCCCGGCGGCGCCCTGGCCTCCGCGGAGCACCCGGCAGAGGCGCGTCTGTGGTTCCGCGCCGCGGGCGAGCTGCCCAGCGAAGAGGTGCTGCACGCGTGCGTACTCACCTATGCCAGCGACCTGACCCTGCTCGGCTCGTCACTGGTTCCGCACGGGGTGCTGATTGGCTCACCCACCCTGCAGGCCGCCTCCCTGGACCACGCCGTGTGGTTCCACCGGCGGGTACGGGCGGACCGGTGGCTGCTCTACGACCAGATATCGCCGTCGGCCCAAGGGGCCCGGGGTTTCGCCGTCGCCCGGATCTTCGCCGAGGACGGCTCCCTCGTGGCGTCGGTCGCGCAGGAGGGTCTGATCCGCCGGGTCAGCCGGTGAGCTCGCGCAGCAGCTCGACCTCACGGTCGGGCGACAACCCGATACCGTTGCGTCGCCAGCCCGCTTCCTGCATCCAAGCCCAGGTGTCGAGCACGGTGTCGCCGATCGGCCGGGGCCGCAGTCCGGTCGACAGCGCCGCCGCCGGGTTCAGTGCTGAGGCGTACTCGTCGGCGCCCGCTGCCCACAAGGGGAAGTCGGCGCCGTCCAGGCCCCGCTCGAGCAGATCGCCGGCCGGCGCCCACATCGGCTCAGCCGTGCTTGCCAGCGCCGTCGAGATCTGCGCGACCAGGTCGGCCATCGACCACGGTGGCGGCGGGGAGACGGCATGGAACGCGCCGCTGGTGCCGGTCGCCGCCAGGTCGACGATCCACCTCGCCTGGTCGCGGGCGTCGATGACCTGCAGCGCCGCCGACGCGGGTCCGGGGCAGACCAGCTGCCCACCGCGGGCTATCCGGTCGACCCACCAACAGAACCGCCCGGTCGGGTCAAAAGGCCCCACGACATAGGTGGGGCGCACGATCGTGAG
>JBBSGC010000120.1:0-5162 GCA_038254525.1 Propionibacteriales bacterium
CGCGCACCGCGTCGGCACGAATGTCGTAGGGCGAGAACCGGGTGGCCCACCAGGTGGCACCGGCCTGCGCGAACGGTTGGGGGTCGGTGCCGATCGGTCCGCCAACCACCACGTCGAGCTCGCCGGCAGCCGGGTCGCGCAGGGCCAGCACGTCGGCGACCACCGCACGCAGCTGGTCCGGCGAGTCGACACCGATCGGGAACATGCCCTGGTGGCGGGCCGCCCGGCGCAGCGGTGCCCGGTTCCCGTAGCGCAGGCCCACCCACACCGGTGGGTGCGGCTGCTGCACCGGCGTCGGCCGGATGGCGAGTCCGTCGAGTACATAGTGCCGGCCGCGGTGGTGCACCACGTCACCGGACCACGCTGCGGTCAGCACCGTCAGCCCCTCGTCGAGCATCGCGCCGCGCGTGCGCGGGTCGAGCTCCTCACCGGTGCCGCTGAACTCACCGGCGCCGTCGTCTCCGATGCCGACGCCGAGCACCGTCCGGCCGCCGGAGAGCCGGTCGAGGGTGGCGACCTCGCGGGCCAGCTTGACCGGCCGTCGACGCGGCACCGGGGTGATCATGGGACCGATGCGGATCCGGCTCGTCGCGCAGGCCATGGCGGCCAACGTGACCCAAGGGTCCGCGATCGCCTCCACCGGAGCCGAATAGCCGACGTGGTCCCACACGAACACCCCGTCCCAGCTGGCCTCCTCGGCCTCGGCGGCCAGCGCGGCCACGACCGTCGGCTCCGCCAGCGCGTCGAAGAGCGGCAGGAACAGCGCGTACTGCATGACTGCGGCTCCGTTCAGGAGGGGCTGCTCACCGGTGACCGAAGGGCAGCACCCATCGGAAGGCGCCGAGCATCGGTTGTCGACACCAGCACCTCGCAGAGCACTCGCACCGAATTACGCCCATGGCTTCCACGAGTCGCCCGACCAGCGCCGACAACACGTACAAGCCGGCGAGCCGACCAAGAGGTCGCTGCATGCCCCGAAGACTAGGGCGTTGCGCACCGCCTCACCGACAGCCGCCGGGCGACGTTCCCGTCGGAGCCCGTCAAACCGGGCCGGACCGGGTGCTCAGCCAGAGCTGCCGAGCCCGTCGATTGCCGCCATCTCGTCGCCGGTGAGCTCGAAGCCATCGATGTCTGCGTTGGACGCGATGCGTGCCCGCTCGCGTGACTTCGGGATCACCACGATCTCGTGCTGGAGGTGCCAGCGGACGATGACCTGGGCCGGTGTGCGGCCGTGGCGGTCGGCGATCTCGCCGATATCTGGATGCTCGAGGGTGCCGCCACGAAGCGCGCTGTAGCCCTCGAGCAGGACGCCGCGGTCCCGGTGACCCGCCAGGACGGCGGGGTCGAAGAGCAGCGGGCTCCACTCGATCTGGTTGACCGCCGGCAGCACCCCGGTTGCGTCGTTGAGCTCGTCGAGCTGCTCGAGCGAGTAGTTGCTGACCCCGATGTCGATGGCCAGGCCCTGGTCGCGCGCCTGGCCGAATGAGCGCCACAGGGCCACATCGGCGCGCTCCCCGGCCGGCCAGTGGATGAGCCACAGGTCGACCGCGTCGACGCCCAGCTGCTCCAGGCTCGATCGCAAGGTGTCGAGTGCGGCCTCGCCCCGGTCGGGCGGCAGCTTGGTGGTGACGAACAGTGAGTCGCGGGCGCCGCCAGCGCTGTCCAGCGCGGCACCGACCTCGCCCTCGTTGCCGTAGGCGGTGGCGGTGTCGATGAGGCGGTAGCCGGCCCGGAGCGCCCATTCGGTCGCTTGCAACGCCTCGCCGCCCTTGAGCTGCCAGGTGCCGAAGCCGAGCAGCGGCATCGTGGCGCCACTGGGCAGGGTGGCGCCGACGTTGGCGGCAGCCGACAGCGAGCTCGAGGTCATGCGTCGATCGTGCCGCATCCGGTTGCCCGGTGTTAGGCCGGCACCCGTCTGGGGAGTAGCCGCGTCACAGGCGTGGGTCGCGCGCCCAGGCGAAGCAGTAGAAGCCGAAGCAGGCGATCCCGAGGGCGACCAGGGTCAGCAGCCACGCCCCGTACGCCTGGTTCAGCAGCGTCTGGAGGGCGGCGTCGAGCCCGCCGGCCTTCTTCGGGTCGAATGTCCAGGCGGCCCAGACGAACAGCGCGCCGACGACTCCCAGGGACACTCCCTTGGCGGCGTAGCCGGCTTGTCCGAGCCGGACGACGACGTTGCCACTGGTGCCCGAGGTGGCTCGTGGGCCGAGCCGCTTGGTGAAGGCCTTGGTGATGCCTCTGACCACCAGGGCGATGCCCACCGCGACGATGATCAGCCCGATCAGGCCGACGAGGAGCTGGCCGCCGGTCATCTTCATCACCTGGGACGTGAGCGAGTCGCTGCTGCTGCTGCCGCCCTGCCCGCTCCCGGTCACGATCCTGAAGGCGCTGAACGCCAGCACGCCATAGATCACCGCACGGACCCCCGAGGTCACCCGGTGGAGCATCCGCTTGGCCCCGTCGTCCTCCCGGTAGCCCCAGATGGCCTCACCGCCCTGCCAGATCACCAGAGCCACCAGGCCGAGGCCAACGACCCACAACAGCACGCTGCCGAGCGGGTCGCCGGACAGTGCCCGCAGCGCGCCAGTGCTGTTGGCCGCGCCGGAGTGGTGGGTCCAGGCCAGCTGCAGGGCGAGCCACCCGATCAACAGGTGCACAACGCCGTAGGACACGAGGCCCACGCGGATGCCCTGCTCCAGCGCCTTGCTGTTGCGGACCTCATCCGCCGCCCCACCTACCCGGCCGGTCGCGAATCTGCTCATCGAGCACTCCCTCGGTCGACTGTGATGCTACGCAGCCGAGGGCTCCGGACCGGATTGCGTCGGGCTCGCCTCCGCATGCCGCTCCCGATCAGGCACTGGCGAGGTTCAGGCGACCGGCGCCGCGACGCCGTCGGTCGCCAGGTCCTCGTGCCCGATCGAGAGCCCGACGAAGGTCACCACGGCCGCCGCCAGCAGCATGACCACCGCAACATGGAAGGCGGCGGACTGCCCGGCGGTTTGGGCGATCTGCTGGCTGAGGGTGATCCCGTTGGCTGACGTCGGCTGGCCGCTTTGCGGTCCGGCGGCGGCGAGCGAGGTGAACTTGTCGGCGTAGCCGTTGGCGAACACGGTGCCGAGCACCGCGATGCCGACGGCGCCGCCGACCTGCTGCACCGTGTTGAGCACCGCCGAGCCGACCCCGGAGTTCTTGGCGTCGACCCCGCTGACCGCGGTCAGCGTCAGCGGCACGAACAGCAAACCCATGCCGGCCGAGGTCAGCAGCACGCCCGGCAGCAGATCGTGCCAGTAGGTCGAGGTGTGCTCGAGGCGGCTGAACAGAAAGATTCCGCTGGCTGCCAGCAGCCCGCCGACTCCGGAAATCCAGCGCGGGTCGACCCGGTTGATCAGCGTCGAAGCGATCTGGGCGGCGACCACGATCCCGACGCTGAACGGCAGGAACGCCACGCCCGCCTTGATCGAGCTGTATTCCATGACGTTCTGGATGAACTGCGACAGGAAGTAGAACATCGCGAACATCGACGCACCGACGGCGAGCATCACGAGGAAGCTGACTCCTCGCGTACGGCTTGTGACGATGTGCAGTGGCAGCAGCGAGTGTGGGGAACGCGACTCGATCAGGAAGAACGCGCACAGCAGCAGCACGCCGGCCGTGATCGGCGCCCAGGTGCCGAAGCTGGACCAGCTGTTGAGCGTGCCGGTGGTGGCATCGGCGACCTGGCCCTTGTGGGCGAAGCCGTAGACGATGCCGACCAGGCCCAAGGTGGCGGTCAGGGCGCCGGGCAGGTCGAAGCGGCCAGGCTGTGGCTTGGACTCACCGAGGAACCGGGGCGCCAGAACTGCCACCAGCACGCCGATCGGCACGTTGATCAGCATCGTCCAGCGCCAGGAGGCCTCGGTCAGCGCACCGCCGAGGATCAACCCGACCGCGGCGCCGGCACCCGACATCGCCGCGTAGACGGCGAAAGCGCGGTTTCGAGGCGGACCCGCCGGGAAGGTCGTGGTGATCAGGGCCAACGCGGTCGGCGAGGCGGCGGCGGCGCCAAGTCCCTGCAGGGAGCGGGCGGCGAGCATCTGCCACTCCGTCTGCGCCAGGCCACCAAGCAGCGAGGCCAGCGCGAAGACCAGCACACCGGTCATGAACACCTTGCGGCGCCCGAGCAGGTCGCCCATCCGGCCGCCGAGGAGCAGCAGGCCGCCGAAGGCGATTGCATAGGCGGTCACGACCCAGGTCAGGTTGGACACCGTGAACCCGAGGTCGTGCTGGATGTGCGGCAGCGCGATGTTGACCACGGTGCCGTCGAGCACCACCATCAGCTGCGCCGCGCTGATCAGCACCAGCGCGAGCCCCAGGTTGCGGTGGCCGGGGCCTTCCTCGGACTCAGGCGGCGCCGTGGATGCGGTGCCCTGGGAGTCGACAGACATGGCTTTCCTTCTCTTCGTGCCTCCGGTGCTTCGGGGGCGGCTTCGATGGTGCGATGTGGTGCGGTGTGCTGCGGCCTGCTGGCGGTGCGGTCAGCGGCCTGCTCGAGACGAGCAGGTCCGGCGGGCGGCAGGCAAGACGACATCGTCGATGACGGCTCTGACAAAGTCCTCGTCGACGGGACGCCCCGCGACGAAGCAGCGGTAGGTGCACATTGCGGGCAGCAGGGCGACCAGCAGCTCGAGGTTCGCGTTGGGTGGGATATCACCACGCTGCTGCGCCCGCTCGAACAGCTCACGGGTGGCGTCCTGGGCGGGGACCAGCACCGTGCGGCGCCACGCCTTGGCGAGGTCCTCATCAGTCTGTAGAGCGGTGATCAGGCCGGCGAGGACCGCCATCGGCAGCGACCCGGTCCAACCGTGCGAGCCACAGCTGCGACTCAACAGGTCCTCGCGCAACGAGCCGGTGTCCGGTGTCTCGTTGTCCGGCAGCCGCTTCGCTCGCGCGACGGCGTCGACGACCAGCTCGCCCTTCGAGGACCACCGTCGATAGAGGGTGGCTTTGCTGGCATGTGCAGCCGCAGCGACGGAGTCCATCGTCAGCCGGTCGTAGCCGACCTCGGCCAGCACCTCGACGGTGGCGTCGAGGATGTCGGACTCCCGGTCGCCGGCAACCCGCGGGCGCCGAGATGGCGCGAGCGGTTCCTGCGCCGAGGAGCGCGCCATGGGTCATCACCTGGTTCC
>JBBSGC010000121.1:0-5157 GCA_038254525.1 Propionibacteriales bacterium
GAGGACCACCTTGTCGCCGTGAGCCTTGCGGACGTTGCGCAGCGTGAAGACGTAGTCGGCCATGATCGACCAGCCTAGGTGCTGCGCATTCGCCGGTCACATCCGCAGCCGGCCCGCGCCCAGCCGGTCAGGCGACGCCCAGCCGCGGCCGGTCGGCCTCGGCGACCTCCCGTTCCAGCTCGGCGAACATCTCCGCGTCGGTGCTGTCTTCGTCGGTCTTCTCCACCGCCCGCTCCTGGCGGTGGAACGCGGTCGTGCCGCGCCCCAGGTCGTGTCCGACAGTCGTCGCCTCGAGCACGTCGCGCCGGTGCTGCTCGCCGTCGTGGCCGGTCCAGACCGACGTGCGCAGCTTGCCCACGACCACGACGGGGTCGCCCTTGTTGATCGACGCGGCCACATTGTGCGCGAGCCCTCGCCAGGCCTTGACGGTCAGCCACACAGTCTCACCGTCGCGCCACACTCCCGACGGCCGGTCGAGCCGCCGCGGAGTCGAGCCCAGCCGGAACATCGCCCGGTCGGCGCTGCCGCCACCGTCCTTGAACTCCACGTCGCTGCCGACGTAGCCGAACATCGTCACGTGCACGTCGCTCATCGCGGCCTCCACCTCGTCGATTGCCAACCCAGTGCCTACCTGCATGGTGCGTGCGGACCGGGGCCTGCGGGGGTCGCCGATGAGCGGCTGTGGACGGAAGCGTCACCGTCCGCCGGCAACGCGCAAGGCGTCGCGGGTGTGCTCGTAGGCTGTCAGCTCGGCCACCAAGGGCTGCACCACTCGCTCGTCGGCCACGGCGGCGATCGCGCCGCGCAACCGGACATCGGCCCGCCGCGCGGCTCGGGCGGCCGACCTGTCGGCCACCGCCCGGCCGGCCGCAGCCACCGCGAGCCCGAGGACCACGGCGACCACCAGCAGCAGCGTCGGCAGCGCCAGCCCGCTGACACGCGGCGGTTGGTAGGCCCCAACCTGGAGGAACGCCAAACCGGCCAGCGCAGCCAGCCAACCGGCGCCGACGACCGCGACGACCACCAGCAGCCACTGCACGGCGTTGAACGCCCGCACCCACAGCGGCGTCCGGTCGACCGCGATGCCGGTCGAGACGATCGCCTGGTCGAGCGCGTCGTGCAGGTCGGCCGAGTTCGCCGACGACGCCGTGCGTACGGACCGCGCCCAGCTCGGGTCGAGGCCGCGGGAGGCGTCTTCGGCGAGGTCACGGACAGCGAGGTCGACGCGGGCCTGCTGCACCTTGGAGGCGGGTGGCAGGGAGGAGCGGACCAGCGCCGTGCTGTCCGCGGTGCCCAGGTGCAGGTCGGCCAGCGGGTCCTTGCGCAACCTGCCCACCCAGCGGATCAACGGCCAGCCCGTCGCCCGCCGGCGTCGGGTCGCGGTGGAGCGACGCACCGCCTGCACGACTACCGGCACACCGGCCGCCTCAGCCAGCGCGTCGTCGAGAGCCGCCACCCGGTCCTTGCCCGGCGCGCTGGTCGCCGCGGTGCCGTTGAGCTCGGTCAACCGTTGAGCCGTTGCTGAGACATCCAGCGCCAGTCGCGCAGTCGCGGCTGCCTTGGCGCGGACGCGCTTGGCGATGGCCGCGCGAAGCTCGTCGACGCCCGCTCCGGTGCGCGCCGACGTGGCCAGCACCGGCACGTCATGCAGCCCGTCGGCGCTGAGCAGGCGGCGCACGTCGGCCAGCGTCGAGCCACGCGTCCCCGCCGGCAGCTGGTCGGCTTGGTTCAGCACGACGAGCATCACGTCGGAGTGGGTGGCCAGTGGCCGCAGATAACGATCGTGGATCGCCGCGTCGGCGTACTTCTGCGGGTCGAGGACCCAGACCAGCAGGTCCGCGTGCTTGACCAGCCGGTCGACCTCGAGATGATGCGAGACCTCGGTCGAGTCGTGGTCGGGCAGGTCGAGGAGCACCAGTCCCGCCAGTCTGCTGTCGTCTGTCGAGGTGTCGAGCAGGCTGGTCCGTTGCACCTGGTGCCGGGCCGGGATGCCAAGCCAGCCGAGCAGGTCGGCTGCGTCGTCGGGTCCCCACGCGCAAGCCAATGCCCAGGACGTCGTGGGGCGTCTGACGCCGACGGCTGCCAGGTCGAGCCCGGTCAGCTTGTTGAACAACGAGGACTTGCCTGACCCGGTTGCTCCGGCCAGCGCCACAACGGTGTGCGCACCGGACAGCCGCAGCCGCTCCTGGGCTCGGTCGACGGTCTCCTGGGCGTCGTTGAGAGCTGCGTCGTCGAGGCGGCCGCGGCCGGAGGTCACCGCCTCCTGCAACGCGTCTACCCGCAGCACCAGGTCGTCGCCACGCCGCAACAGCCTCCGCGCCCCCACCACGAGCCCGGTCACCGCGCCCGCGCCGCCTGGCGGACGTCATCGACGGCACGGACCGCATCTCGTACCCGGTCAGCGCTCTGCTCGTCGGCCCCGACCGCGTCCAGGAGCGCCACGAAGCGTTCCTCCTCGACCTGGAGGAGGTCGTGGGCCCGGCGGACCAAGTCGTCACGAGCCTGCGCGGCCAGCCGACGGACGGCCTGGTCGCCGAAAACCGCCTCCAGGACCTTCTGGCCGACCACGGCTGTGCCGCCGGCGATCCCGACCTCGGAGCCGGTCAGCCCGGCTGTGCTGGCGAAGACCACCACCATCAACGCCACGCCGAGGCCGTTGACGCCATAGGCGAGGAACCGGGCTGTGGCGCGCTTGTCGGCCCCCTCCTCCCGGACCACCTCGAGGAGCTGCTGCTGCCAGTCACGCACGGCGCGTTCGGCCTTCTCACGGAAGTCGCGGGACGCTCGACCGAGAACTCCCTGCGACTCCTGCAGCAGGCTGCGTCCCGGTTCGGTGCTGGACCAGCTGCGATGGGCCCGCTCGGCGGCCGACTCCGCGTGCTCGAGCAACAGCACGTGCAGTCCATGCCCGACCGCGGAGGAGACGTCCTCCGCCGACTGCCCCCGACCCCGGACAGCTGCGACGAAGCGATCCCGGAGCCGGCTCACGTGGTGCTCCATGGTGCGGGCGAAGCCACCGGCCCCGACGAACTCCTGCCATCGGGCCAGCACCTCTCCCCGCAGTACGGTGCCGTCGCCGAGCGCCTCGGTGAGGTCGGCCTCCGCTCGCCGGTAGGCCGACGCCGCATCGTGGCGCAGCGACGCGGTCACGCGCTGCTGCTCGGCGACCGCGTCGGCCACTTCGTGCGTACGGAAGGCGACCTGTCGGATGGCGCCGTCCAACGTCTGGGCGATGATCTGCGCCCGCGCGGTGGCGTCCGCGGAGAGCTCCTGCAGCCACCCGCGAACAGGCGCCACCGCCTGCGGGTCCAGCAGCCCTTCGGCGCTGACTGCCGACTCCGGCACGGTGAACAGTGGTGAGTCCCGCAGCCCGTGCGAGGTCAGCATCCGGGCGAGGTGGGCGCGCACCTCGTTGACCGACTCCGGTGCCGTCCGGTCGAGCACGACCGCGACCGCCGTGCTCCGCTCGGCGGCCGCCTTGAGGAACTCCCACGGCACCTGGTCGGCGTAGCGCGCCGCCGACGTCACGAACAGCCACAGGTCAGCGGCGGCTAGCAGCTGAGCGGCGAGCGTCCGGTTGGCGGTCTCGACCGAGTCGACGTCGGGTGCGTCCAGGATCGCCAGCCCCGGTGGCACGGTGTCGACTGCCACCAGGTGGAGCGCGCCGATGTCGGTGCTGGGCGACGTCGTGCGCGCCAGCTCGGGCAGGATCCGGTCGGGCCCGAACCAGGTGGCGTCGGCTGGGTTGTGTACCAGCACCGGCGAGCGCGTCGTCGGGCGCAGCACACCCGCCGCCGTCACCGAACGGCCCACCAGTGAGTTGACCAGGGTGCTCTTGCCCGCCCCGGTGGACCCCCCTACCACCGCGAGCAGCGGGGCGTCGATCTGCACCAGCCGCGGGAGGATGTAGTCCTCGAGCTGGCTGACCATTGCGTTGCGGGAGCCCCGTACCTTGGCTACCGCCGGCACGTCGAGTCGCAGCGGCGCCGCCTGCAGCTCCTGGCGAAGCCGGGTCAGCGCCGTGGTCAGGGCGGCTGAGGGTCGAGGCGATGCCACGCAGCCATCCTTTCCCCATGCGCCGGAACCCGCTGGCGCGGTGGCACAAACCCTAGTCGAGCGCTGCGCCGCCGAGCGGGGTCAGTCGCGGGGGGTGCCGGGCGGTGGACCCGGCACACCTACAGGGGGAGTCCACGGCGCTGGAGCCTGGCTCGGCGGCGGCGCCCAACCGTTCGGCGGCGGCGCCCAACCGTAGGGAATCATCGGTGGCGGCGGGGGACGCCACGTGCGAACCGGGGGCGGCAGCACGATGTGTGGCCGGAGCAAGCGGAGCTCACCGAGCAACCGACCGACCTCCAAGCGCCCACCGCTGCCGACCAACCCGCGCAGCACCGAGTCGTGGGCGAAGGCCAGCCGGGTGGCGGCGTCCTGATAGTCGGCGAGTGCCTCGCGAGCCGGGCGCCCCGCGGTCTTGTCGGCGAAGCGGCGCGCGCGTCGACGCAGCTCGAAGGTGGACAACCACGGGACCTCGTCGGGGTGCAGCCAGCCGCGCCGCGCCGCATCGCCCAGCGACCGCATCACGAGCTTGCCCTGCCGCGTTCGTAGGACCACCGCGCCGACAACCCCGCCGATGAACGTCGGGACGAACAAGGCCCCATAGACGATGAGGAACTTCGTGCCACCGCCGAGAGCGGCCGATCCGTTCCACAACGCGTGCATCCCGATGCCGACCGCCAGCCCGAGTGGAGGGGTCAGCCAGCGCAGCCACCTCCGCTGGGCCGCGACCGCCACCCCGACGCCGATCCCGAAGGCACTGGCGAACAGTGAGTGGGCGAACGGCGACATCAGCCCACGGGCGATGAACAGGCCGGTGGTCGCACCCGCGCCGTGCATGGTGTCGACCAGCGTCCCCGAGTAGGCACCCGAGTAGTAGCCAACGTTCTCGGTGAACGCGAACCCCGCACCGACGAGCCCGGCATAGACGACGCCGTCGAGGACGCCGTCGATGCGGTGCCGCCGACGCACCAGCACCGCCACGAGGAACAGGCCCTTGGCGCTCTCCTCGATGATCGGCGCCCAGACCGCCGCCTGCGTCGTCCTCTTGAAGTCGTGACTGAGTGCGACCAGCACCTCGAGCGGCAGCGCGATCGCGACCGCGAC
>JBBSGC010000122.1:0-5151 GCA_038254525.1 Propionibacteriales bacterium
CTGCTGGTCAGTGCGCTGATGGTCGTGCCGGTGGCGACCGCCCAGCAGGTCACCAGCAGCTTCCGGGCCACCTTCGTGCTCGCGATGCTGCTCGGGGTCGTGTTCACGCTGGCCGGCGTGGTCACCAGCTTCGACGCCGACACGGCGCCCGGGCCCACCATCGTGCTTCTCGCCCTGGCCGGTTTCACTCTCGCCTGGCCGGTGGGGAGCCTGCGCTCCTGGCGACGACGTCGCTCAGCGCCGTTCGACCTGGTCGACGAACCTCCGGTCACCGCCCCCGAGCACGACCTCGCGGAGACCCACCCGCACGACCACGGGCCGCGCTGCGGCCATCCGGCCGTCCCGCACGGCGACCACGTCGACTACCTCCATGGCGGGCACCGCCACGTGGCGCACCACGGGCACTACGACGAGCACTGACCGGAGGGACACGATGAGCGACAGCGCCACGGGCGGCCAGGCAGCCGATGAGCTGGCGACGAGCCCCCGGACCACCCGGCAGCGCCGGGCCGTCAGCGCCGTCCTCGGCGACCTCGACGGTTTCCACAGCGCCCAGCAGATCCACGACCGGCTGCGGCAGCGCGGCGAGAGCGTGGGACTGTCGACGGTCTACCGGACGCTGCAGGCCCTCGCCGATGCCGCCGAGGTCGACGTGCTGCGCACCGACGACGGTGCGGCGATCTATCGCAGGTGCAGCTCCGGCCACCACCACCACCACCTGGTGTGCCGCGCCTGCGGCCGCACGGTCGAGGTCGAAGGGCCGACCGTCGAGCGCTGGGCCGACAAAGTGGCGGCCGAGCACGGCTTCTCGGAGGTCGCGCACACGCTGGAGATCTTCGGCCGCTGTGCCGACTGCGGATGAACCGACGCCGGCGCCCACCCGGCGCAGCACGCTTGGCCTAGTCTGCGCCAGGTGTTCACCCGGCCGGACGAGATCTCGGACGCGTCGGTCATCGCCGCGCTGCGCGACGGCTGGCAGGTCGACGCGGTCGCTGTGGACTACCTGACGGCCGGATTCGGCAGTCATCACTGGGTAGCCCACGCAGCAGACCAGACCCGGTGGTTCCTGACCGTGGACAACCTCGCCACCAAGAGCTTCCTCGGCGGCAGCCCGTCAGCGGCGTTCGACGCGCTGCGCGACGCATTCGCCACCGCACACGCACTGCAGAGCTGCGGACTGGAGTGGGTGGTCGGCCCTTGCGTCGGCACCCACGACCAGCTGTTGAGCTGGCTCGACCCTGCGTTCTCGATCGCGGTCTTCCCATACGTCCAGGGAGTGGCACCCGCCGCGTACGACCGGGACTCCGAACGAGCCGGCGTCGTCGACCTGCTGGCCGAGCTGCACCAGTGCACCGACCAGGTCGCTACCCAGGCGCGGCGGGAGACCTTCGCCTTGCCGAACCGGACCGACCTGGAGGCCGCCATCGCGTCGGTCCAGAACCGGTGGACGGGAGGTCCGTACGCCGAGCCGGCGCGCGCACTGCTCGCCCAGCACGTCAACGGCGTGCGAGCCTGCCTCGCTGACTATGACCGCCACGCGCAGGAGGCGCTGCGCGAGCCGAGCGGATGGACCATCACTCACGGCGAGCCGCACAGCGCCAACGTCCTGCGAACCGACCGAGGGCTGCGCCTGATCGACTGGGACACCGCGCTGATCGCACCGCCGGAGCGAGATCTCTGGATGCTGGTCCCGGGCGCCGCTGATCCCCTGGCTCGCCGTTACACCGCAGCGACCGGTCGGACCGTCGAGGAACCCCTGATCCGCCTCTATGCCCTGTGGTGGGACCTGTGCGAGGTCGGCGTCTACCTCGCCACGTTCCGCGCCCGGCACACCGACTCCGAGGACTCCGCTGAAGCATGGCGCAGCCTGCAGCACTTCATCAGGGCATGTGAACGCACCCCGTCAGGACCACCCGAATGGCTCAGGCGCTCCCCCACCGGCGCGACCGCCGGGCGTACTCCTCGATCGCTGCCCACAGCTGCCGCCGGTCGACGTCCGGCCACGCCACATCGCTGAAGACCAGCTCGGCGTACGCGGACTGCCAGAGCAAGAAGTTGCTGATCCGCCGCTCCCCCGACGTGCGCCAGAACAAGTCGACGTCCGGCAGGTCCGGCTCGTCGAGATAGCGGGCGAAGACCCGGCCGTCCACGCGCGAGGGGGTCAGCCGTCCGGCCGCGACGTCGCGGGCCAGGGCGGCAGCCGCATCCGCGATCTCGGCCCGCCCGCCGTAGTTGACGCACATCGTCAGCGTCAGCACGTCGTTGTCGCGGGTCATGTCCTGCGCCACCTCGAGCTCGCGAATCACCGACCGCCACAGGCGCGGACGGCGACCCGACCAACGCACCCGGACGCCGAGCGCGTGCATGTCGTCGCGCCGGCGGCGAATCACGTCGCGGTTGAAACCCATGAGGAAGCGAACCTCCTCGGGGGAGCGCTTCCAGTTCTCGGTCGAGAAGGCGTACGCCGACACCCACCGCACGCCGATCTCGATCGCCCCCTCGACCACGTCGAACAAGGCAGCCTCACCGGCCTCGTGCCCGGCCGTTCGCGGCAGCCCGCGCTGCGCTGCCCAGCGGCCGTTGCCGTCCATGACGATCGCCACGTGCCGAGGCACCTGCCGGGGAGGGAGCGCCGGCGCCGTCGCCCCCGAGGGATGCGGGGTCGGCGCCCGGTAGACCGGCCGGGCCGTCACCGGGTCGCCTGCTCAGCGGTCGACATAGGTCAGCGAGCGCAGGCCGCGCTCGAGGTGCCAAGCCAGGTACGCCGCGACCAGGCCGCTGGCCTCGCGTCGGTGCCGCGGATCACTCCCCGCCACGGCGGCCCAGTCACCGGTGAGCAGCGCGCTGAGCAGCGTCACGGTGCCCGCTGCCGGGTTGGCCGATCCGGGTAGCCGGCAGCGGCTGCAGAGCATGCCGCCGGAGGCCGGACTGAAGGAGCGGTGCGGTCCAGGCGTGCCGCAGCGCGCGCACCGGTCGAACGAGGGTGCATACCCCGACACCGCCAGCGAGCGGAGCAGGAACGAGTCGAGCACGAGGCTCGGCGCCCGCTCCGCCGCGGTCAGCGCACGCAGCGCCGCGACCAGCAGCAGGTACTGCTGCACCGACGGGTGGCCCTCCTCGCCGGTGAGCCGCTCGGCCGTCTCGAGAATTGCCGTCCCCGCGGTGTACGCGGCGTAGTTGGCGCCGATCGTCGCGCCGTGGGCCCCCAGCGTCTCGACCTGCGTCACGATGTCGAGCGAGCGGCCCTGCGCGAACTGGCAGTCGACGTGCATGAACGGCTCGAGCCGGGCGCCGAACCGAGAACTGGTGCGCCGCACACCCTTGGCCACGGCGCGCACCAGGCCGTGCCGGCGGGTGAGCAGCGTGACGATCCGGTCGGCCTCGCCCAGCTTCTGGGTGCGCAAGACGACACCCTCGTCGCGGTAGAGGCTCACCGCGCCATTGTCCCGCGTGCCCGCAGGTCCGGCACCCGACGCGCTCGGGCGGCACTGTCGGGTGCCGGTTGGAGGGTTGAGCGGCCCGGCCAGTGGGTACGAGGCGAGCACGTGGTCGGACAGTCGAGAGGAACGCTCATGGGGAACTCAGCGGGCTCAGCGGGCAAGGACATGGTCAGCGTCTTGGTGACCGACCACGAGGAGGTCAAGGAGCTGTTCCGCCAGATCGAGAGCACGAGCGACGCCAAGACCAGGCGCGACCTGGCCGACCAGATGACAGCCGAGCTGATCCGCCACTCGGTGGCCGAGGAGCAGCACCTGTACCCCGCAACGCGTGCGGCGCTGCCCGACGGCGACCAGATCGCCGACCACGAGATCGAGGAGCACTCGGAGGCCGAGGAGGGCCTGAAGCGCCTGGAGGGCGTGGCCGGCGACGACCCGCAGTTCATGACCATCTTCGCCGAGGTCCGCGACGGCGTCCTGCACCACATCGAGGAAGAGGAGGGCGACCTCTTCCCGCGTCTGCAGGCGACGATGACGGCCGACCAGCTGGTCGAGCTGGGCGAGAAGATCACCGCCGCCAAGAAGATCGCCCCGACCCGGCCACACCCCTCTGCGCCGGACACCCCGCCGCTCAACAAGGTGATGGGGCCGCTCACCGGGCTCGTGGACCGGTTGCGCGACCGGTTCTCCGGCCGCTCCACCTGACGCTGCCGGCCGGCGAGCTCGCGACCTAACCCGCTGGCTCCCACCAGCAAGACGTGGCAGTCTCCGCGCGTGACCGATGCCCACCTCCCCGACGGCGACCGCCTGGCCGTCCTCGAGCGCTACCTCGACACGGTGCCGCGCGCATTCGCCGAGGCACTGGCGTGCGGTCCGTTCTCTGTGTTCGTCGCCCGGGAGGGGTGGCCCTACTACGCTCGGCCGCGGCTCGGGCTCGCTGTGCCGATCGAGGCCGATGACGTACGCGCGGTCATCGCCCGGATGCAGGACCTGAGGATGCCGGCCAGCATCGAGTGGATGCAGGAGGCGACGCCCTCGCTGGCCGACGCGGCCACCGCCGCCGGGCTGCGGGTGGAGCACATGCCGTTGCTCGTGCTCGACGGGGACGTCCGCACGATGAGCGGCAGCGGCGCGCGGGTGGCCGTGGTAGAGCCGGGTGACGAGCGCTTTGCGTCGGCGCGAGCGGCGGTGGCGGCCGGTTTCGACGGCCGCGACGAGTTGACGCCGGAACCGGTGGCGGACTGGATCGCCGCCCGGGTGGACGCCGGGCTGATGCGGGTCGTCGGCGCCTTCGCGCCCGACGGCTCGGCGGTCGGCGGTGGCAGTCACGCGCCCCGCGACGGCGTGACCGAGCTGACCGGCATCGCGGTGGTCCCCTCCTGGCGGCGCCGCGGGGTGGGAGCCGAGCTGACCAGAGCGCTGGCGCAGGACGCCCGGTCCGGTGGAGCCACCACGGTGTTTCTCTCAGCCGGGTCCGACGACGTCGCCCGGGTCTACGAGCGCGTCGGCTTCGCGCGCGTCGGCAGCGTGTGCGCGGCTGCTCCGACACAGTGACGAACGGAGCAGCGGAGGCGCCGTCTGGCGGCTACGGCCGCGCTGCGGTAGGACAGGCCCATGGCGTCGTGCGCGTTCTTCCCGCCCTCGCTGCTGCGCCGGCTCGACGCGCTGGTCCCCGGCGCAGCCAGCGAGCCGACCGGGTTGGCGGAGAACCTGC
>JBBSGC010000123.1:0-5060 GCA_038254525.1 Propionibacteriales bacterium
CGGACCCGGCGGCAGATCGGTGTCCTGGATCGCGACGTGACCGGACGTCCAGGTTTTCGGCGCATCGAGGTCGATGGTACGGATCGTACGAGCCGCCTTCGGCTTGGAGACGTACGTCGGAAGCGTGACCGGGAGGGGATCCCACAGGGAGGCTCCGTCGCTTGTGGAGACGGGCACCGCTGCCGAGACCGTCTCGACAAGATCGTCGTCGGTAAGGGCATCAGTGGGAGCGGTGCTGGAAGCGTTGGTCGCTGACTGTGCTTCCCGGGCGGCAAACGCCTCGGCCGACAACACGATGGTCGGCTCGTCGTCAGGCTCATCACCCATCGGCGCATGCGGCACGCTCCCGTACGAGGAGTTGACGCGGCTGGCGCGCCGGGGCCGCTCGGCCGGTGGACGTGCGGCCGTCGGCGCGCTGTCGCCGGCGCGGCGCCACGTCGCGTCGTCCTCTCCACGCACCTGGGCGCGGCACAGCGCGAGGAACCCCACCACCAGGGCCAGCGCCACGACGAGCGCCTCCCAGGCGAGCACACCGGTGACGGTTAGTGCACCGACCACCACGGCGAGTCCGAAAAGAGTCAGCAGAGTACGTCGGCGCCGCCGGGCCGCCACGCGGGCGGCCGCTCGGGTCGGCAGCGTCGCGGCGGCGTTGGGACCGGCCGGAGATGCCCGCCGGGTGAGCAACGCCGAGGAGGTGGCACCGGTTGGCCACAGCGACCGGCGGGCCGCGATTGTCGGCGCAGGCTCGTCAGTTGTTTCACCGGCCGCGCGCACCGGAGGAGCACGCCGGCCTAGCACCCGCATCGTGCGGGAGAACGTGTCGATGGAGCGGCTGCGCACCGCCTCGTCATAGCGCCGGAGCGCCCACGGCACGAGAAACACCGCCCAGATGACGACCACGAGCGCGAAGATCAGTCCGGTGGTACCCACACCCGAACGGTAGGCGGTGCGACATGCGGCGCACCGGCTTTCAGCGGTGTGTCGTCAGGTGAGTTGTGTGGCAGGAGTGACGACCGACGTGGCCTCCTCGGCCGGAACCCGACGGCAGCGACGACGATCTGTCCGCGTCGTGCGGCGAAAGCGGTCTTGAGTGCGGCCGGCGTGCGGTTGGTCGCCTAGCAGCCGCCCGGCAGTCGGAAACTCACGGACCGGCAGTCGGAAACTCACGGACCGGCAGTCGGAAACTCACGGATCGGCGAGGTAGCGGGTGAGGACGCCGCCGGCGACCTCGTCGGCGGTGAGCCCGAACAGCACATGGTCCCGCCAGGCCCCGTCGATGTGCAGGTAGCGGGGCGCCTCGCCCTCCCGGCGGAAGCCCAGCTTCTCGGCGACCCGCAGGCTGGCCTGGTTCTCCGGGCGCACGGCGATCTCCAGCCGGTGCAGCCGCAGCGCGGTGAAACAGTGGTCGGCGACCAGCGCCACCGCGACCGGCGTCACGCCGCGGCCGGCCAGCGCCCGGTCGAGCCAGTAGCCCAGCTGCGCCCACCGGGCCGATCCCCAGGTGATCCCGGTGACGGTGACCTGTCCGACCAACCGGCCGTCGTAGGTGGTGACGAAGGGCAGCCCGGTTCCTCGGTGCGCTCCCCGGCGGGCCTCGCGCACCATGCCGGCAAACGTCGACGACCCGAGCGCGCTCCCCGGCGGCAGGGTCGCCTCCCAGGGCCGCAGCCACTCGACGTTGCGCGCGCGGACGGTGCGCCAGGCGGAGCCGTCGCCGCGCCGGATCGGCCGGACACCGACCCGGCCGTGGCGCAGCACGACCGGCCAGGTGTCGATCAGGCTCCTCCTTCCCGAAGGGCCGCTCCGGCTCCGTGGTCGCCGCCGCGCAGCTGGTCGACTGCATGCACAAGCAGGTCCTCGAGCACCGCGAGGCCGTCCTCGACCCCGCCACGCGAGCCCGGCAGGTTGACGACGAGGGTGCGCCCGGCGACGCCGGCCAAGCCTCGGGAGAGCAGCGCTGTCGGCACGCCGGCGGCGACCCCCGCGGCCCGGATGCCTTCGGCGATCCCCGGTACGTCGTAGTCGAGCACCGCCCGGGTCCGCTCCGGAGTCTCGTCGGTGGGGCTGATGCCGGTGCCCCCCGTGGTCAGCACCACGTCGACGCTCTCAGCCACCGCCGAGCGGATCGCGTCCTCCAGGGGGGCCCCGTCGGGGACCACGACAGGACCGGTGACCACGAAGCCCCAGGCGGCGAGCCGGTCGGCGATCAGCGGTCCGCCGGTGTCGGCGTAGACCCCGGCCGCTGCCCGGTTGGAGGCCGTGACCACAACGGCCCGCAGGCCGCTGCGAGCTGGTTCCTGCTGCGCGTTCATCGCTCACCCGTTCTGCGTACGGGTCCAGTCGCCGCTGCGGCCACCAGACTTGGCGTCGACCCGTAGGTCGGTGATCACCGCCTGCTTGTCGACGGCCTTGATCATGTCGTAGAGCGCGAGCGCGGCGACGCTGACGGCGGTGAGCGCCTCCATCTCGACACCCGTGCGATCGGTCGTACGCACGGTCGCCTCGATGCCGACGGCGTCGTCGAGCAGGTGCAGGTCGACGGTGACACCGGAGATCGCCAACGGGTGGCACAGCGGCACCAGGTCGGGGGTCCGCTTGGCGGCCATGATCCCGGCGATGCGGGCCACCGCCAGCGCGTCTCCTTTGGGCACCTCGCCGGCGCGCAGCAGCGCCAGCGTCGATCGCGCCATGCGGACCACCCCGCTCGCGGTCGCGGTGCGTGCGGTCACCGCCTTGCCGCTGACGTCGACCATCCGCGCCGCACCGGAGGCGTCGACGTGGGTCAGCCCGTCGCCTTGCTCCGCCGGCGCCGACATGCTCAGAAGTCGCGGTCGAGGACGAGGACGTTGCCGGTGTCACCGAGGCCGAGCGACGTCTCGTCCTCGGGCACCAACAGCAGCGAGTTGGCGTGGGCGAGGTCGCCGATCAGGTGCGAGCCCTGGGCGCCCACCGGGGTGACGGTGGCTCCGCGCGGCGTCACCTTGAACTCGGCTCGGACGTACTGCCGGCGGCCCGGCGCAGTGGCCAGGTCCTGGGTGAGCATCGCCTGCACGAGCGGGCGCCGGTAGGGCAGCCGACCCATCATCCGGCGCAGCGCCGGCAGCACGAACACCTCGAACGAGACGAACGCGGACACCGGGTTGCCAGGCAGCGTGAAGATGGGCGTGCGGTCCTCGCCGACGTGGCCCAACCCCTGCGGCTTGCCCGGCTGCATCGCCACCTCGCAGAACTCCACGGTGCCCAGACGTCCGAGCACGTCCTTGACCACGTCGTAGTCGCCCTTGCTCACCCCGCCGCTGGTGACGACCACGTCGGCACGCACCAGCTGGTCGGACAGCGCGTCGGTGAACGCCTGCGGATCATCGGAGACCAGGCCGACCCGGTAGGCGATCGCGCCGGAAGCCTTGACTGCCGCGGCGAGCATGTAGCTGTTGCTGTCGTAGATCGAGTCGAACCCGAGGGCGCCGCCGGGATCCCGCAGCTCGCTGCCCGTGGACAGCACCACCACCCGGGGTCGAGGCCGCGCACGGACCTGCGGGCGCCCGACCGACGCGAGCAGCCCGACCTGCCGGGCTCCGATGACGGCTCCCTGGGCCAGCACGAGCTCGCCCTCCTTGACGTCCTCGCCGACCGCGCGGACGTGTTCCTGCGCTTCGGGGCAGCGGGTGATCTGCACCTGGGCACGCCCCTGGTTGGTCCACTCCACCGGTACGACGGCGTCGGCGCCGCTGGGCATCGGCGCACCGGTCATGATCCGCAGGCAGGTCCCCGGCGCCATCGCGTACGGCTTGGCGGACCCGGCCGCGGACTCCCCCACCACCGGCAGGTGGATGGGCCGCTGCTCGCTGGCGCCCGCCACGTCCTCCCGGCGGACCGCGTAGCCGTCCATGGCCGAGTTGGAGAACCTCGGCAGGTCGATGGCCGAGATCACGTCCTCGCAAACCGGCAGCCCGATCGCGTCCAGCAGCGGCTGGTCGTAGGGCGCCAGCGGCGTCACCGCATCGAGGACGTGCCTCAGGTGCTCGTCGACCGACCGCAGAGCGGGAGGCGCAGCCATGCCAGGAACCCTAGTCGCGCGAGCTGCCGCTGACCGGACCGACGTCACCACCCAGCGTCGACCCGTCGGCCACCCGGGCACCGGCCCCCTCGTCGGCCAGCTCGACGTCACCGACGACAGTGACGCAGGCGCCGAAGGTCCAGTCGCCGGCGACGCTCAGCGAGCGCGCTCGACGCAGCGAGGGCGCGCCCTGCGGGAACCGCGCGTCGAAGCCGGCGATGGTCTTGTAGTGAGCCGGGTCGAGGACGATCTGCGGTGGCTGCTCGACCCGCAGCGCTACCCGGTGGTCGTCGGTCAGCCCGTAGACATCCGAGCGCAGCAACAGCAGGTCGTTGGTGCTCTTGACGGGCAGGAACCTGCTCCGCGGGACCTCGAGCGCCTGTGCACCCTCGAACACCTCGATCGCGGCGCCCATCGCGGTCTCGATCTGCACCACCTCGGGGCTGTCCGGGTCGGCCGGGTCGACGGTCTTGACGTTTCGGATCAGCGGCAGGCCGAGCACGCCCGACCGCTCCTGCAATGCCGAGCGCAGCGCCCGCAGGTCGAACCACAGGTTGTTGGTGTGGAAGTACGCGTGGCGCCGCTGGCTGGCGAACGCGTCCAGGTCGGCCGGCGAGGTCTGCGCGGTCTCTCGCAGGATCAGCCGCCCGTCGCCACGGCGCACCGCGAGGTGGCCGCCCTTGCGGTCCGCCGGCGTGCGTACACACACCTCGGCGGCGTAGGGCGCGCCGGTGCGGGCGAACCACCCGACCAGCGTCGGGTCGGGCGCGGCGCCGAGGTTGTCGGAGTTGGACACGCTCGCGTAGCGGTAGCCGGCCCCCAGCAGCGCGTCGAGGACCCCGGAGACCTCGAGTGCTGTGTAGAGGTCGCCGTGGCCGGGCGGGCACCACTGGAGGCTCGGGTCCGCCGGCCACTGCACCGGCGTCAGGTCGTCGGTCCGCAGCTTCGGCTCGAAGTTCTGGCGGAAGTCCAGCGGCAGGTCGTCGACGGCCAGATCGGGATA
>JBBSGC010000124.1:0-4995 GCA_038254525.1 Propionibacteriales bacterium
GATGCCACGCGTCGCGCCGAGCGGGCGGGTGTGGACCTGGTCGAGCTGCACTGTGCCCATGGCTATCTGTTGTCGAGCTTCATCTCCCCGCTGACCAACCAGCGCACCGACGGCTACGGCGGCGACCTGGAGCACCGGGTGCGGTTCCCGCTGGAGGTGTTCGCCGCGATGCGGGAGGTGTGGCCGCCGAGCTCCCCGATGAGCGTGCGGATCTCCGCGACCGACTGGGTGGCGGGCGGCACGGACGTTGAGGACGCGGTCCGCGTCGCCGAGGCATTCGCCGCCGCGGGTGCCGACGCGATCGACGTGTCGACCGGCCAGGTGAGCCCCGACGAGCGCCCCGCGTACGGGCGGTCCTTCCAGACGCCGTTCGCCGACGCGGTCCGCAACCGTGCAGGGGTGGCGACGATCGCGGTGGGGGCCATCTCCTCCTACGACGACGTCAACAGCATCGTGCTGGCCGGCCGCGCCGACCTGTGCGCGCTGGGCCGGGTGCACCTGTACGACCCGAACTGGACCCTGCATGCAGCGATGGACCAGGACTATGCCGGGCCGGGAGCCGACTGGCCGCTGCCTTGGCGCGCCGGCCGGCGCAAGCCGCAGACCGGACGCCTCGAGGGGCCACGCCCTCGACTGGAGCTGGTGCGCACCGGCCCTCGCGGCACCCGGCACGCCCGCTGGCGGCCGTGAACCGGGATCAGAGGTCGAGCACCCGGCGCAGTCCGCCCTCAGCCGACCTCCACCAGCAGCTCGACCTCGACCGGGGCGTCCAGCGGCAACGCCGCCACCCCCACCGCACTGCGGGCATGCCGGCCTGCGTCACCGAACACGTCACCGAGCAGGCTGCTCGCGCCGTTGGCGACGCCTGGCTGGCCGGTGAAGTCCGGTGCGCTGGCCACATAGACGACCACCTTGACCACGCGGGTCACTGCAGCCAATTCGCCCACCTCTGCCCGCACCGCCGCCAGCGCGTTCAACGCGCACTGGCGGGCGCACTCGGTGGCAGTCTCGACATCGACCCCGGCGCCCACTTTGCCGGTGGCCAGCAGCGAGCCGGCACGCATCGGCAGCTGTCCCGACGTGTAGACGTAGGAGCCGGTACGCACCGCGGGCACGTACGCCGCGACCGGCGGCACCACGTCGGGCACCGACAGCCCGAGCGCGTCGAGGCGCTCCTCCGGCGTGGTCACTCAGGACTCCTTCGGACGCTTGAGGTAGGCCACTAGGTTCTCCGGGTTGAGACCGGGAACGACGGCGACGAGCTCCCACCCGTCTTGGCCCCAGGTGTCGAGAATCTGCTTGGTCGCGTGCACGAGCAACGGCACGGTCACGTACTCCCAGGTGGTCATGCGGCGCAACTGTAGTGGCCCTGGCTAGGGTCACGGACATGGCTCCGAACCCGGGCGGCGTGCTGGACCGGCCGGGTGAGCCACCCGACGTGACAGTGCGCTACGGCCCCGCGGCGGACCACCTGGTCGACATCCACCTGCCGCACGTGACAGCGCCGGCTCCGGTGCTCGTGCTGCTGCACGGCGGCTTCTGGCGCCAGGGGTACGACCGGCGGCACACCCGCCCGATGGCGCAGGCGCTGCGCGCCCGCGGCTGGCTCGTCGCGACGCCGGAGTTCCGGCGCACCGGCGGCGCCGGAGGCTGGCCGCAGACGTTCGACGACGTCGCAGCCGTCCGGGCCGGGCTGTGGAGCCTGCTCGCGGACGTGCTGCCCGGTCGCGCCGACCTCGGCCGCTTGGTCGTGGCGGGCCACTCGGCCGGCGGCCACCTGGCGCTGTGGTGGGCGCTGACCGGTGACCCGGCGACGCTCGTCCGGGCGGTGGGCCTGGCCCCGGTCGCCGACCTGGCTCGCGCGCACGCCGACGAGCTGGGTGGCGCCGCAGTGGCAGCCCTGATGGGTGGCTCGCCGGCTGAGCTCCCGGACCGCTACGCGGCCGCCGATCCGGCCGCCATGCTGCGCCGGGTCGCGTCCGCAGACCCGCTGAAGTACGTGGTCGTGCACGGCGACCTCGACGCTCAGGTGCCGGTGGCCCACAGCCGTGACCTCCCCGGCGTCACGCTCATCGAGCTTCGCGGCGTCGAGCACTTCGGGCTGATCGACCCACTCTCGTCGGCGTGGCCAGCCGTGCTGGCGGCCATCGAGGGGTCGGTCGGCGTCCCGCAACGGTGAGCCGCCGAGACCGTCCGGCGCTGCGTGGCAGCGACGGATACGCTCGAGCGATGGTCACCAGCGGGCGCGCGGACCGGGTCCGGCTGCACGTCGTGAGCGGCAAGGGTGGCACCGGCAAGACCACGGTGGCCGCGGCGCTGGCCCTGGCGCTGGCCTCCGGCGGCGCCCGGGTGCTGTTGTGCGAGGTCGAGGGCCGCCAGGGCATCGCCCGGCTGTTCGACGTCCCACCGCTGCCCTACGAGGAGCGCTCGATCGCCGTCGCACCAGGTGGTGGCGAGGTACTGGCGCTGGCCATCGAGGCCGAGGCCGCGCTGCTGGAGTACCTCGACATGTACTACCGGCTCGGCCGGGCCGGCAAGGCGCTCGACCGGTTCGGCATCATCGACTTCGCGACCACGATCGCCCCAGGCGTACGCGACGTGCTGCTGACCGGCAAGGTCTATGAGGCCGCTCGGCGGCGGGACCGACAGGGCGAGCCGCGCTATGACGCCATCGTGCTCGATGCCCCGCCGACCGGGCGGATCACCCGGTTTCTCAATGTCAACCGGGAGGTCGCGGGGCTGGCCAAGGCCGGGCCCATCCGCAATCAGGCCGACGCCATCATGACGCTGCTGCGTTCGCGGCACACCGCGGTGCACCTGGTCACCGTCTTGGAGGACATGCCGGTCCAGGAGACCGTCGACGGAATCTGTGGGCTGCGCGCCGCCGGTCTCCCCGTGGGGCGGGTCATGATCAACATGGTGCGCAGCTCACCGCTCCCCGAGCCGGCGCAACGCGCGGTCAGCGCGGGCCTGGTCGCCGCCGATGCCCTCGACCGCAGCCTTGGCAAAGCGGGGCTCGACGTGACGCCCGGCCTGGCCGATGCGCTGCTGGAGGAGACGGCCCACCACCTGCAGCGACTGGCGCTGGAGGAGGAGCAGCGGGCGAAACTGGTCGCGCTCGACGTGCCGCACATCGTGCTCCCCCAGCTCTACGACGGCGTCGACCTCGGTGGGCTCTACGACCTGGCTCGCCAGCTGCGGCAGCAGGGTCTCTCGTGAGCGGGCGGGTGCGCACGGAGCCGGACCGGCGGCGCAGAAGCAGTGCCCGGCTGTTCGCACCGGACGCGGGGACCGATCCGGCCCGCAGGCTCGATGTCGACGCCCTGCTCGACGACCCGTCGACTCGGATCGTGGTCTGCTGCGGTTCGGGCGGCGTGGGCAAGACGACGACGGCCGCGGCGCTGGCGCTACGCGCCGCCGAGCGGGGGCGGAAGGTCGTGGTGCTGACCATCGACCCCGCCCGCCGGCTCGCCCAGTCGATGGGGCTGAGCGAGCTCGACAACGTGCCACGGGCGGTCAGCGGCACGGAGTCGGTGGCCGGCGGGCTCGACGCGATGATGCTCGACATGAAGCGCACGTTCGACGAGGTCGTCGAGACGCACGCCACGCCGGAGCGTGCGGGTCAGATCCTGGCCAACCCGTTCTACGTCGCGCTGTCCAGCAGCTTCTCCGGGACTCAGGAGTACATGGCGATGGAGAAGCTCGGGCAGCTGTCGGCCGACGCCTCGCGCGACGGCCGATGGGACCTGATCGTCGTCGACACCCCGCCGTCGCGGTCGGCGCTCGACTTCCTGGACGCCCCGGCCCGGCTGTCGTCGCTGCTCGACGGCCGCTTCATCAAGCTGATGCTGGCCCCGGCCAAGGGTCCGGCCCGGCTGTTCTCCGCGGGCCTCGGCATCGTCACGACGGCGCTCAACAAGGTCCTAGGCACCCAGGTGCTGGGCGACGTGCAGACATTCATCGCCGCCTTCGACACGTTGTTCGGCGGCTTCCGGGCCCGGGCGGAGAAGACGTACGCGTTGCTCCAGGCCCCCGGAACCTCGTTCGTGGTCGTCGCCGCCCCCGAGCCCGACGCCTTGCGCGAGGCGGCGTACTTCGTCGAGCGGCTCACCCACGAGCGGATGCCGTTGGCCGGCTTGGTGCTCAACCGGGTCACCGTGCCGTTGGCCGCGCTGAGCGCCCAGCAGGCCGAGGCGGCCGCCGAGCGACTCGGCGCAACCGAGCCGGACGAGCTGACGGTGGCCGCGATGCTGCGCGTGCACGCCGACTCGATGCGCCGGGCCCAGCGGGAGCGGCGGCTGCGCCGCGGCTTCGAGGGCGCGCATCCGGCCGTGGCCACGGTGGCAGTGCCGGCGCTGGCCGGCGACGTGCACGACCTCGACGGCCTGCGGATGATCGGGCAGCTGCTCGCGTCGTGAGTGCCGACCCTGGGGCAGTAGGCGTGGCGCACCAGACGTGCCCGAGGGGCGGCTCCCAGCGCGGGAACCGCCCCTCGTGCTGCTACCCCCGGTGCGACGATCGCTCCCCCTGGGCGACCCTCGCATCGTCTTAGACGTGAGAGGTCACCGATCGGTTGCACCGGCGGACCGACATTGTTGCTTCAACCGCTGTGACGAGGCGGCCGCCTGGCTCAGATCGCGGCCGCGAAGGCGCCGGTCTGCGCGTGGTCGCGCTGCGCCTCCTCGAGCAGCGCACGCCACGAGGTGACGTTGGGCCGTCTGCGCAGCAGCGAGCGACGCTCCCGCTCGGTCATGCCGCCCCAGACCCCCCACTCGATGTTGTTGTCGAGGGCCTCGGCCAAGCACTGCGTGCTCACCGGGCAGGTCGAACAAACCTGCTTCGCTCTGTTCTGCTCGGCACCGCGGACGAACAAGGCATCCGGGCGAGCGGTGCGGCAGGCCGCGTTGGCGGCCCACTCCTGGCTCCACATCATGCTGCTTCCTTCCCGAGAACGATTCGGTGCTTTCCGAATCCGAAGCACGGCGCCGCTGTGGC
>JBBSGC010000125.1:0-4869 GCA_038254525.1 Propionibacteriales bacterium
ACCGACCGCCGGATGTTCGGGTCGAAGCTCACCGGCACGCCGCTGTCGCGGGCCGCCTGCACCAGCCGCGCGACCGCCTCGGCGCCGGGTGGCAGCCAGGACCCGATCGAGCCGACGTGCAGCAACCCGTACGGGTGCGGCGCGGGCAGCCCCGCCGGGTCCCAGTCGAGGTCGAACTGATACGTCGCGGCGCCGCTCTCGTCGAGCACCGCGGTGGCCGTCGAGGTCCTGGCGGCGGGCGCGAGCTCCGCGAGCCGTACGCCGCTTGCGGACAGGTGGTCACGCACCAGGTCGCCGTGGCGGTCGTCGCCGAGCGTGGTCGCCAGCGTCACCGGCACGCCCAGCCGGGCCAGCCCGACGGCCACGTTGAGCGGCGAGCCGCCGGCGTGCTCGATGTCTGGCCGCCCGGGCGCACGCGTGATGTCGACCAACGCCTCCCCGACGACGAGGACCGCGGTCGCCGCCTCGGCTGGCGCGGGCGTCACCCGGCGAAATCGACCGCGGAGTAGGCCTTGAGCTTGCCGAGCTGGTGCTGGCTGATGATCTCGCGGATCGTGCCGCTGCGGGAACGCATCACCAGCGAGTGCGTCGAACAGCCGTCGGCGGCGTACCGCACACCTTTCATCAGCTCGCCGTCGGTGATGCCGGTGGCGACGAAGAAGCAGTCGTCGCCGGCGACCAGGTCGTCGGTGGTCAGCACCCGGCCGAGGTCGTGCCCGGCGTCGAGGGCGCGTCGCCGCTCCTCGTCGTCGGTAGGCCACAGGCGGCCCTGGATGACCCCGCCCATGCACTTGAGCGCGGTCGCGGAGATGATCCCCTCGGGCGTGCCGCCCACGCCGAGCAACAGGTCGACGCCGGTGTCGGGGCGGGCGGCCATGATCGCCCCGGCCACGTCACCGTCGACGATGAACTTGATCCGGGCTCCGGCGGCGCGGATCTCCTCGACTATCGCGTCGTGACGGGGCCGGTCGAGAATGCAGACCGTGACGTCCTCGACCCGCATGCCCTTGGCCTTGGCCACGGTGTGGATGTTCTCGGCCACCGGCAGCCGGATGTCGACCGCGTCGGCGGCCTCGGGACCGGTGACGAGCTTCTCCATGTAGAAGACCGCCGACGGGTCGTACATGCTGCCCCGCGGCGCGACGGCCAGCACGGCGACCGCGTTGCTCATCGCCTTGGCGGTCAGCGTGGTGCCGTCGATCGGGTCGACCGCGACGTCGCACTCCGGCCCGGAGCCATCACCGACCAGCTCACCGTTGTAGAGCATCGGGGCGTTGTCCTTCTCGCCCTCACCGATCACCACGGTGCCGCGCATGCCGACGGTGCTGATCATCACCCGCATCGCGTTGACCGCCACCGCGTCAGCGCCGTTCTTGTCGCCTCGACCCACCCAGCGACCGGCGGCCATCGCGGCCGCCTCCGTCACGCGTACGAGGTCGAGTGCGAGGTTGCGGTCGGGAGCGGCGTGTGCCGGCTCGAGCTCGATGGGCAGTCGTCCCTCGCCCGGTGTCGTCGGTGTGGTGCCAGGACTGTCCGTCATCGTCTCGTCCCTCCGCCCAGCCACCGCCGGCTGACGCGGCTGGCCCGATGGTAGCCAAGCCGCTCGTGCCGGGTCGCCGAAAGATCGAGTGCTCCGCCGAGAGGGACGCGGGAGGGGGCGCCGGGGAGAATGCACCGGTGAGCACCGCGCCGCCGCCGCAGCGTACGTCCTTCTTCGGCGACGCCCTGCGAACCATGGCGGTGCTGCTGGCGATCGTCGGCCTGGTCGTCGGCTTCCAGCGCCTGCTGTCCGCGCCACCCAGCAACCCGGTCCACGCCCTCGACTACCGACCGGCACTGGCCGCGGCGCGGGCGGCGGCGCCGTTCCACGTCCTCGCGCCATCGGGTCTGCCGGACGGCTGGGCGGCGACCAGCGTCCACTACACGCCTGGCTCGGCAGCAGCCTGGCACCTGGGCGTGTTGACGGCGGATCGTGCGTACGTCGGGCTCGAGCAGTCGCTGGACGACACCGCAGCGGTGCTGGGGGAGGCGGCGCCGGGGTCGGTCTCCGACGGCACCGCCGAGGTCGCCGGCGACAGCTGGCAGCTGCGCCGCGGGCCGGGCAACCGGACGACGCTCGTGCGCCGTGTGGACGGCGTCACCACGGTGGTCACCGGAGACGCGCCGCAGGACCAGCTCGTCGCCTACGCCGCCGGCCTGCATTGACGGTGTCGGCTCCTGCGCCTCAGTCAGCAGTCGAGCCCTTCTGCGCCGCGGCGAGCCGGGCCCGCGCGCCGTCCAGCCACTGCTGGCAGACCGTCGCCAGGTGCTCACCGCGCTCCCACAGCGCCAGCGACTCCTCCAACGAGGTGCCGCCGGCCTCCAGCCGGCGCACGACGTCGATGAGCTCGTCGCGAGCCTGCTCGTAGGGGAGCTCCGGCGTGCTGGTCGGCGCTTCGGGTGTGCTCATTTCGGCTCCTTGGCTCTGGTGTCCACCACGTCGGCGACTATCTGCCCGTCGCAGACCCGGACCGTGAAGCGCCGGCCCCCGGTCAGGTCGTCCACGCTGCGGATCACCTGCCCTTCGGCCGTCTGGGCCACCGCGTAGCCGCGCTGCAGCGTCGCCAGCGGCGACAGCGCCCGCGTGCGTGCCAGCTGGTGCACCAGGTCGTCGCAGGCTCGGTCGAGCCGGTTGCCGAGGCAGCGACGGGCACGGACGCACAGGTCGTCGACGGCGGCCGACCGCTCGTCGAGGAGCGCTCGCGGAGCCGACAGCGCGGGACGGCTGCGCAGTGCTGCCAGCTCCGACGTCTCAGCGGAGACGCGGTGACGCATGCACCGCCTAGCGCGTTCGCGCAGCTGGGTGATGCACAGCGCTTCCTCGCTGACGTCTGGGACCACGCACTTGGCGGCATCGGTCGGCGTCGACGCCCGCAGGTCGGCGACCAGGTCGAGGATCGGGTTGTCCGGCTCGTGGCCGATGGCGCTCACCACCGGCGTCCGGGTCCGCGCGACAGCTCGGACGAGCGCCTCGTCGGAGAACGGCAGGAGGTCCTCCACCGAGCCGCCGCCGCGGGCGACGATGATCACGTCGACGCGGGGGTCGGCGTCGAGCGTGGCCAGCGCGGCCATGACCTCAGCCGCCGCGCGCGGACCCTGCACGACGGCGTGGATGACGGTGAACTCGACTCCGGGCCAGCGGCGGCGCCCGTTGTCGAGCACGTCGCGCTCGGCGGCCGAGTCGCGGCCGGTGACCAGTCCCACCCGGCGGGGCAGGAACGGCAGCCGACGTTTCAGCGCGGCCTCGAACAGCCCCTCGGCGGCCAGCAGCCGACGACGCTGCTCCAGCCGGGCGAGCAGCTCACCGATGCCAACGGGCCGGATCTCATCGACCGCCAGGCTCAGCGAACCGCGCTTGTCGTAGAACCGCGGTCGCCCGTGCATGATCACCCGCGCGCCCTCGGTCACCGGGATCGGGCTGGCGTCGATGACGCCTCGCTGGCAGGTCACCTGCAAGGAGATGTCGGCGACGGTGTCGCGCAGGGTGAGGAACACCATGCCGGAGCGGAGGTTCAGCTGGGCGATCTGTCCTTCGACCCAGATGAAACCGAGGCGCGAGATCCAGCCGCCGAGCGCCAGCGCGACCTGGCGCACCGGCGCCGGCCGCTCGGGCGAGGTCTCCAGTGCCACGGCCTCACCCTAGGAGGAGCAGGCGGCATCGGTGGCGGCTGCCGGCAGGAAGTGGACCGGCGGAAACGCTATGATCGGGCACCTACCATGGAGGCATGCCCGCCTCCGCCCCGCCGACTGTTGCCGCGCCCGCCGCTGGTCGCCGGGTGCTGCTGGCGGCGCCGCGCGGCTACTGCGCCGGAGTCGATCGCGCGGTCGTGACCGTCGAGAAGGCGCTCGCGCTGTACGGCGCTCCGGTCTATGTACGCAAGCAGATCGTGCACAACAAGCACGTCGTGCAGAGTCTCGAGATGCGCGGCGCGATCTTCGTCGAGGAGCTCGCCGAGGTCCCGGAGGATGCCACCGTGGTGTTCTCCGCGCACGGGGTCTCCCCGGCGGTGCACGACCAGGCCGCCGAGCGCCGGCTGAAGACCATCGACGCCACCTGCCCGCTGGTCACCAAGGTGCATCACGAGGCGCGCCGCTTCGCCGGCGACGACTACGACATCTTGCTGATCGGCCACGAGGGGCATGAGGAGGTCGAGGGGACCGCGGGAGAGGCACCGGCGAACATCCGGCTCGTGCAGGGACCCGAGGACGTCGCCGCGTTACAGGTGCGCGACCCAGCTCGGGTGGCTTGGTTGTCGCAGACCACGCTCAGCGTCGACGAGACGATGGAGACCGTCGACCGGATCCGGACCAAGTTCCCGCTGCTGGTCGACCCGCCGAGCGACGACATCTGCTACGCGACCCAGAACCGCCAGCTGGCCGTCAAGGAGATCGCCCGGGGGGCCGACCTGGTGCTTGTTGTCGGATCCGGCAACTCGTCCAACTCGGTACGCCTGGTCGAGGTCGCCCTCGAGTCGGGCGCGGCCGCGTCCCACCTGGTCGACGACGCCTCCGAGCTCGACGCGTCGTGGCTCGAAGGAGTACGCACGGTGGGCGTGACGTCCGGGGCATCGGTCCCGGAGGATCTCGTCGACGGCGTGCTCGACTGGCTCCTCGAACACGGGTTCCCGGTTGCCGAGCCGGTGCACACCGCCGAGGAGAGCCTGATCTTCGCGCTGCCACCGGAGCTGCGGCGCGACCTGCGCGCCTCGACCGCCAGCTGACCGTTGACGAGCGAGGGGTCCCCTGCGACACACCTAGTGGTGTAGGGGTCCCCAGTGCTCAGTGTGAACGGCGCCACGGGACCCACTGGCGTCGGACCGACGGGCACCG
>JBBSGC010000126.1:0-4687 GCA_038254525.1 Propionibacteriales bacterium
GGGTCCGGCTCGCAGCGTCGCCTTGGCGCGGTACCAGGCGTTGGCGCCACCGGTGAAGAGCAGCACGATCACGGCGACGGCGCCGGCCAGCCAAAGGAGCGAGATGATCGACAGGATCGCCAGCAGCGCCACGATGGCGGTGAGGGCCGACAGCACGACCAGGGCGATCCGCGCCCAGTTGGCGCCGCGCATCGCCAGCACAGCCAGCACGATCGCGATGATGCCCAGCACCGCCACCGCGAACCCGCCGCCGACGAGATAGGGACCGACGGTGTCCAGGTCGTTCGGCGTCACGCCGTTGGTGGGGTCCTTCAGCACCGCGCGGCGGATCGCGTCGCTGCTTGTGGTCCACACGAGCGCGACGACCAGCCCGATCAGCGCGGTGATCCCGGCGAGGATCATCGTGATCACCGCCGCGGCGGTGACCGTGCCCGGGCGCGACAAGTGCGGCGTGTACTGGCCGGGTCGGTTGTCGCCCGGGTAGCTCGGCCCCTGACCTGGGTAGGACGCCGAGGTCCCGTAGCCAGGCTGTGGTGGCCCGTATCCCTGACCGTACGGCGGCTGGCCCTCCCCGTACGGCGGCTGGCCCTGCCCGTACGGCGGCGGCTGGCCGTACGGCGGCGGCTGGCCGAAGGACCCCGGGTCGGATGGTGGCGGGGCGGCTGATGACACGGTGGACGTCTCCTGTCGCGCGAGGGCGGTGTGGGCCGCTGAGTCACATGGTGCTGAGTCACGTGATGCTGAGTTCGGTGGTGGCGGTATGCCCGGCACCGAGCCCGATGCGGGCAGGCCCTGGGCGAACCACCGCCGGGACTCGGGCAGCCAGAGCAGGACGATGCAGGTGACCCCCAGCGCGAACAGCGCCAGCCCGGCCAAGCCGAGGGCGAGGCTGACCAGAGCCCACGCGGTGCTGAGCACGGTGAGTGTGGTGCGGGCCGGCCGGTGCTGCCGGGCGGTGAACACCGCCAGCACGATCGTGGCCACACAACAGGCGGCGATCACCATGAGCGAGGCGCGTAGCAGTGGGAGCACGTCATCGACCGACCTGCCGCCGTTGCCGAACGGTGCGCTGCCCAAGGCGCTTTGGACCGAGTCGCGCAGCTGCACCGACCCCCAGTTGGACATCGCCGAGTAGATGCTGACCAAGGTGAGCGCAGCGCCGAAGCCCGCGATGGAGCAGGCGTACGTCACCGGGCGGGGACGCGCAGGCGAGCTCGGCACGTCGCTAGTCCATCACGACGGCGGGCTTCGGACCCACGTCGAGGGCATCGGCGTCGGCAGACTTGTCGACCAGCACCGTGTCGCCGTCGCGCACGTCGCCGCCCAGCAGGGCCTTTGCGAGCGAGTCACCGATCGCGCTCTGCACCAGTCTTCGCAGCGGTCGCGCACCGTACACCGGGTCGAAGCCGGTCATCGCCAGCCACTTCCGTGCCGCGTCGGTGACGTCGAGCGTGATCCGCCGGGGAGCGAGCCGCCGGTCGAGCGCCGCCACCGACAGGTCCACGATGCGCGCCAGGTCGTCGGTGGTGAGCGCGTCGAAGAGCACTATCTCGTCGAGCCGGTTGAGGAACTCCGGCTTGAACGAGCCCCGTACCACCGCCATCACGGCGTCCCGTTTGGCCTCGTCGTCGAGCGAGGAGTCGGAAAGGAGCTGCGAGCCCAGGTTGGATGTCAGGATCAGGATCGTGTTGCGGAAGTCGACGGTGCGTCCCTGCCCGTCGGTCAGCCGACCGTCGTCGAGGACCTGCAGCAAGATGTCGAAGACCTCCGGGTGCGCCTTCTCGACCTCGTCGAGGAGTACCACCGAGTACGGCCGACGACGCACCGCCTCGGTGAGCTGGCCACCCTCGTTGTAGCCGACGTAGCCCGGAGGCGCACCGACCAGCCGCGAGACTGAGTGCTTCTCGGAGTACTCACTCATGTCGACGCGGACCATCGCCCGCTCGTCGTCGAACAAGAAGTCCGCGAGCGACTTCGCCAGCTCGGTCTTGCCGACTCCGGTGGGCCCGAGGAACAGGAACGACCCGGTGGGCCGGTCGGGGTCGGACACGCCGGCCCGTGACCGGCGGACCGCGTCGGAGACTGCCGTGACGGCTTTGCGCTGACCGATCAGCCGCCGGCCGAGCTCGTCCTCCATGCGTAGGAGCTTGCCGGTCTCGCCCTCGAGCAGCCGACCGGTGGGGATGCCGGTCCAGGCAGCGACCACCTCGGCGATCTCGTCGGCGTCGACCTCCTCGCGCACCATCAGGTCGGTGGGTAGGCCGGCCTCGGCGGCCTGTGCCTGCGCCAGCTCCTTCTCCATCTGAGGGATCTCGCCGTAGAACAACCGGCTGGCGGTCTCGTAGTCACCGTCACGCTGGGCGCGGTCAGCCGTGCTGCGGACCTCATCGATGCGGGACTTGATCTCGCCGACGCGGTTGAGGCTCTGCTGCTCGGCCTCCCACCGTGCCTCGAGGCCACGCAACCGCTCCTGCGCATCCGCCAGCTCGGCGCGCAGCTTCTCCAGCCGCCCGCGGCTCGCCGGGTCCTCCTCCTTGGCCAGGTGGAGCTCCTCCATCAGCAGCCGGTCGACCGATCGACGCAGCTCGTCGATCTCGACCGGGGAGGAGTCGATCTCCATGCGCAGGCGGCTGCCGGCCTCGTCGACCAGGTCGATCGCCTTGTCGGGCAGCTGGCGCCCGGTGATGTACCGATTGGACAACGTGGCGGCGGCCACCAGCGCCGAGTCGGCGATGGCGACCTTGTGGTGGGCCTCGTAGCGCTCCTTGAGCCCGCGCAGGATCGCTACCGTGTCCTCGACCGAGGGTTCGCCGACGAAGATCTGCTGGAACCGGCGCTCCAGCGCCGGGTCCTTCTCGATCCGCTCGCGGTACTCGTCGAGGGTCGTCGCGCCGATCATCCGCAGCTCGCCGCGGGCCAGCATCGGCTTGAGCATGTTGCCGGCGTCCATGGCACCCTCGCCGCTTGCGCCGGCGCCCACCACGGTGTGCAACTCGTCGATGAACGTGATGACCTGGCCCCCGGACTCAGTGATCTCGGTCAACACCGCCTTCAACCGCTCCTCGAACTCGCCGCGGTACTTCGCCCCGGCCACCATGGCACCGAGGTCGAGGGCGATCAGCCGGCGGCCGCGCAGCGACTCTGGGACGTCCCCGGCGACGATGCGTTGTGCCAGGCCCTCGACGACCGCCGTCTTGCCGACGCCGGGTTCGCCGATCAGCACTGGGTTGTTCTTCGTACGCCGGCTCAGCACCTGGACCACCCGGCGGATCTCGGCGTCACGCCCGATAACCGGGTCGAGCGACCCCTCGCCGGCCCTGGCGGTCAGGTCGACCCCGTACTTCTCCAGCGCCTGGTAGCTGCCCTCCGGGTCGGGGCCGGTGACACGGGCCGACCCCCGAACGGTCGGGAATGCCGCCTTGAGCGCGTCGGCGGTGGCGCCTGCGTCGGCCAGGATCCGCGAGGCGGGGCTGTCGACGGTGGCCAGCCCCACCGTGAGGTGCTCGGTCGAGAGGTACTCATCGCCCAGCTCGCCGGCCAGGTCCGCGCCTCGCTGGATCACCTCGTAGACCGCGCGCGCCAACCCGGGCGTCGCGACGTTGGCACCGGCGGCCTTCGGCAGCGCCGCTACCGCGTCGCCGACTCGGTTGGCGACGTGCTTGGGGTCGGCGCCGACGGCCTGAAGCAGCGCCGAAGCCATGCCGTCGGGCTGGTCGAGCAGCGCCTGCAGCAGATGCAGGCCGTCGACCTGCGGGTTGCCGGCAGCGGCGGCCTGCCGGACGGCCGCGGACAGGGCCTCCTGGCTGCGCGTGGTCATCTGCGAAGCGTCCATCGGCGTCGGTTCCTTCCCCTTAGGGTGCTGACGGTGGTGGTCATGGGCGGAGCTCTACTGCTGTAGGTGCCGACTTGTGCAACCGCACCGAAGTTGAGTGCATTCCGCGCAACTTTGGCTCGCGACCAGCTGCTGCGGCCGCGGGGCCCGATGGCAGTCCGCCGGCCCGGTCCAAATCGCCGGTCAGGGGGCGCGGACGACCTGGACCGAGCAGGTTGCGTCCGTGGCCCCGGCCGGCAGTCCGGAGATCGCGAACGGGGTCGAAGCGCCCGGTCGCGCGGCGACGACGCGCGTCCGCCCGGTGGACGTGCGCTCCGTGGGGCTGGCGACCACGACGACGACGCGGTAGGCGACCGGTCGGGCGCCAGAGTCGGTGAGGACGCCACGCGCCTGCCAGCTGCCGTCGCTGGACACGCCGCAGGTGAACTGGGACAGGTCCGCGGCGGCGTCGACCCCGCCCAGCGACGGGGACCCCGTGGCGTGGTTCGCCGCGCCGAGAGGCGTCGTGCTGGTCGAACCGGGAGATGTCGAACCGCTGAGGCTGGAGTCTCCGCCGCACCCGGCGACCAAGGCGGTGGTGGCGGCGGCGGCCAGCATCGCCGACCTCACCGGGACCGCCATGGCGCCATTGCACCACGTGCCCGGCGTCCGCGGCGCGGGCACACGCCCGGGCCGGTGGCCCACAGCGGTCCGGCGCGAGCCTCTGTTGGTGCCGACTGACGGGTTACTCCGTGCGCGGGCACGGTTCGGTGCGTGGTTTCTCGGCTTTCGGCGGGTGGTGGTTGCCTAGCTGGTGCTGGGTCAGCGACGGCGCCACAGCATGACCTGCGAGGAGGCCGAGGCTCGGACCGGCAA
>JBBSGC010000127.1:0-4551 GCA_038254525.1 Propionibacteriales bacterium
AGGTGGCCGGTGTCTTCGACTGGGACATGGCCGGGCCCGGGGCACCGATAGACGACGTGGCGTTCGCGGCGTGGAGCTTCGTGCCGCTCTGGCGCGACCTGGGCCCGGCCGAGACCGCCCGCCGGTTGCTGCTCGTGTGCGGCTGCTACGGCGGGCTTGCGGCGGCCGATGTGCTGCGCGTCGTCGGCACGCGGATCGAGGACGCCACCGCTCGGATCCGGGCGGGTCAGCAGGCCGGCGATGTCGGCATGCTGAACCTGGCCCGGATAGGTGAGCCGGACAACACGCTGCGCGCCCTCAGCGGTTTGCGGGGGCGCCTCCCCACGATCGAGGCTGCCCTCCGCTAGGTGCTGCGAGTCCACGGCACCGTGGCGAAGGAGCGCAGCGGAGGCAGCGGCTCAGGCACCCAGCGCCGTGCGCAGGAAGTGGACCTGCAGGAGCTTGATGTTCTCCGCCACGACTTCTTGGGAGGCCATATGGGTGACGCCGGTCAGCGGCAAGACGGTGTGCGGCTTGCCAGCGGTCAGCAGCGCCGACGAGAGCTGCAGGGTGTGCGCGACGACCACGTTGTCGTCGACCATGCCGTGGATGATCATCAGCGGCCGCTCGAGGTTCGTGGCCAACGGCAGTAGCGAGTTGCGGTCGTACACCTCGGGCTGCTCGTCGGGATGGCCCAGATAGCGCTCGGTGTAGAAGGTGTCGTAGAGCCGCTGCTCGGTCACCGGGGCCCCGGCGACAGCAGCGTGGAACACGTCCGGTCGGGCCAGCACCGCGTACGCCGCGAGGTAGCCCCCGTAGGACCAGCCGGTGATGCCGACGCGGGAGGTGTCGACGTCGTCGGGCCAGGCCTCGGCCACTGCCGCCAGCGCGTCGACCTGGTCGGCCAGCGTCACGGCCACCAGGTCGTCTCGCACGGCGCGGTCCCACGCCGGTCCACGCGCAGGCGTGCCACGGCCGTCGGCGACCACGACGCAAAAACCCTGGTCGGCCAGCCACTGTGACTCCAGGAACGCGCGCGAGCTCGCCAGCACCCGCTGCGCATGCGGCCCCCCGTAGGGGTCCATCAGCACCGGCAGCCGTCGGGAGGCCGGCTCGTGGCTGCGCGGGAACAGTACGGCGGTGCGCAGCTCCCGGTCCCCGGCCCGAAGCAGCGACACCTGCGGCCGGAAGCCCGGGTGCACCGAGGAGTTGGCCAGCTCGGCGATCTCGGCACCGTCGCGCATGACCACGACCCGGGTGCCGTCGGCGTCGAGCGTGCTGTGGGACACCACCGCGGTCTGGTCGGCCGCGTCCCCGGTGTGCACGCCGGCGCCGGAGGTCAACGCGGTGATCTCGCCCTGGTAGCCGACCCGTACGAGCTGCACCTCGGTGGGCTCGGTTGACGCGGTGACCAGCACGCCGTCGTCGCCGACGCCCACGACGCCGCGGACCTGCAGTCCGGGGGGGCTCACCGGCGAGCCGTCGACGACCACCCTTCGGGTGTCCGCCGAGTCCTCACAGGTGACGAGCCGACCGCCTGGCGCGTACGCCGGGACGCCGGTCACCAGATCGACCCAGACGTCGTCACGCTGTTCCCGGACGACCTGGGTGGTGCCGGAGCCGACATCGACCGCGAGCACCAGCGCATGCCGCTGGTCACGGCTCATCACCTGGACGAGCGGGGGACCGTGCGGCGTCCAGGACACGCGGGTCAGGTACGGGAAGCCGGCCCGGTCCCACGGCACCTCGGTGCGCTCGCCGTCGAGGGTCAGGTGCCAGAGCGTGACGTCGGCGTTCGCCGTGCCGGCGGCGGGATAGCGGTGGACGACCGGGGGCGCCGATGGGTTGGCCGGGTCGGCGATGTGCCACACCTGGACCGCTGAGCTGTCGGTGCGCTGGGCGAGCAGCGAGCGTCCGTCGGGAGCCCACCAGTAGCCGCGATAGCGGTCCATCTCCTCGGCGGCGACGAACTCGGCCTGCCCCCACACGACGTCATCACCGTCGGGCTCGGCCAACGCCTGGTCGGAGCCGTCGCCGACATCGACAACCCGCAGGGCGCCGTCGGCGGCGTAGGCGACGTGTGCGCCGGTCGGGTCGAGGCGGGGGTCGATGACCGCTCCGCTCGACGGCCACTCACGGGCGGGGCCGGAACCGTCGACCGGCGTGACCCACACCTTCCCCGACAGCGCGAAGCACGCCAGCTCGTCGTGCTCCCCACCCACTGCGTAGGACACGATGCCGGCACCGGACTCCCGGGTCCGCTCCCGGCGGGAGAGCTCGTCGACGCTCAGCTCCTCACCGGAGTCGCCGAGCAGCTCGACCGGGTCGGCGACCAGCCGTTCCTGCCGCTCGGCGACGTCGAAGGCCCAGAGGGCGCCGGTGCGCGAGGTGCCTGAGGGCGTCCGCACGAACAGCACCCGAGCGCCACCGGCGGTCACCGACAGGTTGCGTGGCACACCGAGAGAGAAGCGCAGGGTGCGGGCCGACAACCGCGGGTACGACGGCGTCTCGGGCTCCGCTGCGGGAGAGCCGGAGGCTGGCGAGTCGAGAGGGGCGCCGGGTTCCGGCCGCGAGGTCATGGCCACAATCCAAGCACGCTGCACAGGCGCCGACGCCGTAGCCTGGGCCGCATGCCAGTGGCTCCGACTGACCGGCGACTCCTGCTCGTGCACGCCCATCCTGACGACGAGACCATCAACAACGGAGCGACCATGGCGAAGTACGTCGCCGGTGGCGCACAGGTCACGTTGGTCACCTGCACACTCGGCGAGGAGGGTGAGATCCTCCTGCCCGAGCTGGCGCATCTGGCCGCCGGTCGTGAGGACGGCCTCGGCCGGCACCGGATCGGTGAGCTCCAGCAGGCGATGAGCGCGCTGGGCGTCACCGACCACCGCTTCCTGGGCGGCCCCGGTCGGTTCCGGGACACCGGCATGGTGTGGACCGAGGAGGGCGCTGCCGCCGCCGGGGACCAGGTGCGGACCGACGCCTTCTGGGCGGCGGACCTGCGCGAGGCGGCCGATGAGCTGGTCGCCGTCATCCGCGAGACGCGGCCGCAGGTGCTCGTCACCTACGACCAGTTCGGCGGCTACGGGCACCCGGACCACATCCAGGCCCACCGCGTCGCCACCTATGGGGCGGCGCTGGCCGCGGTCCCCTCCTACCGAGGCGACCTCGGCGAGGCCTGGGACGTCGCAAAGATCTACTGGGTCGCGATGAGTGAGTCGCGCATGCGAGCCGGCCTGCGTCGGCTGCGCGCGTCCGGCGACACGACAACTTTCGAGGGCATGGACCCCGACGGCGAGCTGCCGCCCTTCGTCACCCCGGACGACGCGCTGGCGGCGGTCGTCGACGGCAGCTCCTTTGTCGAGGCAAAGCTGGCCGCGATGCGCGCGCACGCCACCCAGATCACGTTGGAGAGCGGCTTTTTCGCGCTGTCCAACAACCTGGGCAACGAGGTGTGGGCTCAGGAGTTCTACCGCCTCGCCAAGGGTCACCAGGGACCGGTCGATCCGGCTACCGGCCTGGAGGACGACCTGTTCGCCGGCCTTGACTGACCCGGGTGGTCCTGGTGGGAGCGGATCGGCCCCCGGTGCCACAACCGGTGCCCGACCCGGGCGTACGGCTGGCTCGCCCGCTGCCACGGTGGCCCGGTTCGTCGCGGGCGTCGTCGTCGGTCTGCTGGTGGCCGTGGCCGGCCTTGCGGCGCACAGGCAGGTCTGGCGCAGCGGGCAGGTGGCGGTGCCCTGGGGGCTGGCCCTGTCCCTGGTGACGCTGCTCACGACCGTCCTGGCGGCCCGCTACCTGGGCGGCGTCACGGCGGTGATCGGCACCTCGGCGGGATGGGTGGCGACCGTGGTGTGGCTGCAGACGCCTCGGCCCGAGGGCGACTTCCTGCTGGCGGCTGACGCCCTCGGCTATGGCTTCGCGGTCGGTGGGATGGTCGTCGCCCTGCTCGGGGTTGTCATCGCCATGAGCAGGCCACCCCGCGCGCGGTCCCGACCGGGCGACGACCGGTGAGCGGGCTCGACGGGCTGGCGTTCCGCCGGGCCCTGGGCCGTTTCGCCAGTGGCGTCACCGTGGTGACGACGGTCGCGGACGGGATCGACCACGCCATGACCGCCAGCGCCTTCAGCTCGGTCTCGCTGGATCCGCCGCTGGTCCAGGTGTGCGTGCAGAGCAGCAACCGCTTCCACGGGGCGGTCGTGGCCAGCGGCACGTGGGCGGTCTCCATCCTCGGTCGCGACGGGCAGGGAGCGGCCAGCTGGTTCGCCACCCGGGGCCGCCCGCTCGAGCACCAGCTCGACCGGGTCGGACATCACCGGGCCGCTGTGGTGCCCGCTGCGCTGGTCGACGACGGGGTCGCCTGGCTGGAGTGCCGGACCTGGGCGACCTACCCGGGCGGTGACCACACGATCCTGGTGGGCGAGGTGCTGGCCGCGCGCGTCGGCGACGACAGCGACGACCCGCTGCTCTACTACCACTCCCACTACGGCGCGTTGCTGCCGTCGGAGGCGAGTGAGAAGTCGACGCCACCGCCTCGGGCGCGCTCCGCCGACAACGGCTGAGCCTGGA
>JBBSGC010000128.1:0-4526 GCA_038254525.1 Propionibacteriales bacterium
CTGCACTATGCGCAGGAGATCTTCGAGGGACTCAAGGCCTATGCGCACGCCGATGGCTCGGTGTGGACCTTCCGGCCAGCGGCCAACGCCGCCCGCTTCCAGCGCTCCGCACAGCGCCTGGCCCTGCCGGAGCTGCCGGTCGAGTGGTTCACGGGAGCGGTTGACGCGCTCGTCGACACCGACCGCGACTGGGTTCCCCGCGGCGGAGAGGCCAGCCTGTACATCCGGCCGTTCATGTTCGCCTCCGAGGTCTTCCTGGGCGTGCGGGCGGCCCAGCGGGTCACGTTCTGCGTCATCGCCTCACCCGCCGGTTCCTACTTCGCCAAGGGGCTGCGCCCGGTCTCGATCTGGTTGTCCACCGACTACAACCGGGCCGGCGTGGGTGGCACCGGGGCCGCCAAGTGCGGGGGCAACTACGCGGCCAGCCTGTTGCCCCAACAAGAGGCGTCCGCTCACGGCTGTGACCAGGTCGTGTTCCTCGACTCCGTCGAACACATGTGGGTCGAGGAGCTCGGCGGCATGAACGTCTACTTCGTGCACAGCGACGGCTCGGTGGTGACCCCCGAGCTCAGCGGCTCGATCCTCGAAGGCATCACCCGCGACTCGATCCTGACGCTGGCCGACGACATGGGCCACAAGGTCGACCAGCGCCAGGTATCGGTCGACGAGTGGCGAGACGGCGTACGCACCGGCCGGATCACCGAGGTGTTCGCCTGCGGCACCGCCGCGGTCATCACCCCCGTGCGGCTGCTGCGGTGGGCCGACGGGGAGGTCAGCAGCGGTGACGAACCTGGTCCCGTCGCGACGGCGCTGCGCCGCCGGCTGCTCGACATCCAGTACGGACGTACCGACGATCCGTACTCTTGGCTGCACCGGGTCGGCTGAGCGAGCGTCGGCCGCGCCGGCACCGCCTGGCGCACGAGGGAGTCGTAGTGGAGACGGTGGGGGCCTACCGGCTGCTGCGGCAGATCGGTGAGGGCGGCATGGGGGTGGTCCACCTCGCGCTCGCGCCCGACGGCTCCCGGGTGGCGGTCAAGGTGCTGCGCCCGTCGGTGATCGGCGACCGGGAGGCCCGCGAGCGCCTGGCCCGCGAGGTCGCCTCGATGCGCAGGGTGACCAACCCGCGCGTCGCGGAGTGCCTTGACGCGGACCCGTGGGGGGACCCACCGTTCGTCGTCACCCGCTACGTCGCGGGTCTCTCGCTCCCGGAGTACGTGGCCGAGTACGGTCCGATGACGGCCGCCCGGCTCAGGCGCTTCGCCGCCGGGACAGCACAGGCGCTGGCCAGCGTGCACGCTGCCGGTGTCCTGCACAGGGACGTCAAGCCGTCCAACGTCGTGCTCGGCCGCGAGGAGCCGGTGCTCATCGACTTCGGTCTGGCGATGACTGGCGACGAGTCGCGGATGACCCACGCCGGCTGGGTTCTGGGCACGCCGGCCTATGTCGCTCCCGAGATCGTCTACGGTGACGACCCGACGCCAGCCGCGGACGTCCATTCCTGGGCGGCCACGGTGACCTATGCGGCGACCGGTCACAGCCCCTACGGGCGCGGGCCGGCGGTCCTCGTCCTCGACAGGATCCGGAGGGGCGAGCAGGATCTCACCGGCGTACCCGCAGATCTCGCTCCGCTGCTGGCCGCCTGCCTGCGCCCGCAGGCGCACGAGCGGCCGACTGCGGCCGAGCTGTGCCGCTGGCTGGCGCAGGTGGACAGCGACGGGGTAGGTGGGCCAAGCGGAGCGACCACCTTGCTGCCGAGCGGAGCCCGGATGCCGAGCGGAGCCCCGATGCCGAGCGGAGCGAGGGCCTGGTCGCCGGGCGGGGCTTCGGTGTGGCCGCCGGCCGGATCCGGGCAGAGGCAGCTCAGTCGACGGAACGCGTCGTCGGGGTTGCTCCGGTGGCTGTGTGCAGCGTTGTGTGCCCTCGTCGTGGCCGGAGTGGCCGCCGCCGCGCCGCTGCTGGCCACCGTGGCGCTGGCGGCCGGCCTGGTCCTGGTTCGCGTCATCGCGGCTGTTGGAGAAGCGCGCCGACGCCGGGTCGCCAGACGCGGCAGCCGGGCGCACGACTCCACACTGGCCGCGCTGGGTGCTCCCGTCCACGCGTTGGGAGCTCTGCCGTTCGCCGCTGTAGGTGCGGCCCTTGCCCTTTCCGGGTTGCTGCTCACGATCGGGACCGCGGCTGTCGCCGGATGGCACGGGCACCTGACCGGCATGGCCGGTGGGCTGGTCTTCGTCGCGCTCGCCTGCTGGGGGCCGACCAGCCGCCCACTGCGTGCGACCGCCCGCTCGGCCGGCCACTCGCTCAGCCGTGGCGCTGGGCTCCTGCTGCTGCTCGTGCTTGCCGCGCTGGCGATGACAACGGTGCTGGCCGTCGACCTCGTCGGCACCTCCTGGTGGCCGCTGCCGCCCGCGCCATGGCGCGGGCTCACGATGCTCCTCGGTTGACTCAGCCCGCTCCGAACAGGTCCGCCAGGGGTTCGCCCGAGAGCACGAGCACCTGCCCGCCGTCGCATTCGACGAGGTCGACCTCCACGCCGGTGCTCCGCGCCAGCGTCGGATCGGCCCCGTCGACCGGCTCGCCGTAGGCGGCGGCTACGTCGGTCATCCGCAGGAGCGTCGGCGAGGCGAGCTCGACGGCACCGTCTGCTGTCGGCAGCGCCCGTACCAGCTGCTCGGCCACGCCGCTCAGCACCGCGTCCCAGGCGGGCAGGTCGGCGTCGGCCACCTCCCGGACCATGAGCTCCGGCAGCCCGAACCGGTTCAGGCCGTGCGTACGGGTATCGGCTCGTCCTGACCGAGCCGCCGACCGGTCGAGGAGGAACCAGTCGACGGTGCTTACGTCACCTCGCCCTTCGGCGAGCCAGATCCGGGGGATCTCGGTGTCGATGAGCACGTCTCGAGGCCCCGTCAGCAGTACTGCCGCGGCGCGCACCGCCCGGTTGGCGCTCAGTGCCTCGGCCGCCGAGCACACCAGCCCGATGGCGGTTCCCCGAACGGCCGACCGCATCCGGGCGAGTGTGGAGTCGTCAGCACCATGAACCGCCAACAGCCCCTCGGGTGGCACGGGCGCCGCCGCCAGGTCTGGTACGGGGAGCAGCCGGAGGTCGCCGATCTGCCTGGCCAGCGCCTCGTGCGCCAGCGGAGCGAGCCGACCTGCTCGCGAGGACACCGCCAGGTCTGCATCGAGCACCGCCGTCGCCGGGTCGTGCAGCACCAGTGCGGTGACCAGGAGGTCATGCGGCAGCGGCAGGTGCAGGCTGACGGGCACCCCGGCACGCTACCGGTGGCCGGCGGCGGCGCCGGGTTGACGCGCCCCCGTCGCTGGCCGACCGCCGGGTCAGGCCGCGGAGCGCTCGGAGAAGCGCAGCTGGTTGCCCGAGGGGTCCCGGAACGCGCAGTCGCGGACGCCGTACGGCTGGTCGATCGGCTCCTGTACCACCTCGGCGCCGGCGGCCCGCAGCTTCTCGAACGTGGCATCCAGGTCATCGGTCGTGAAGATGGCACTGGTCAGTGACCCCTTGGCCAGCAGCGCGCGCATCGCCTCTTGGTCCGGAGCGGGACGGCCCATCCCGACCGCCTCGAGCACGATCTCAAGGTCTGGTTGGGAGCGGGGGCCGACGGTGAGCCAGCGGAAGCTCTCGAACGGCACGTCGGTGCGCACCTCGAGCTCTCAAGGATGTCGCGATAGAAGGCCAGGGCCTCGTCTTGGTCGTGGACTGGGATGAAGGAGTGCGACAGTTTGAGATCCATGGCGGGGACGCTACCCGGAGGACCCCACCCGGGCTTCTCCGATCCTGCTCGGTCTCGAGATCGCCTTTGCATAACAGGCTGGGATGACAGCGCCTGCTGCGTGGCTGCGGGCCCGGTAGGTCGTTGGGCTCTCGCCGACCAGCTCGGTGAAACGTGAGCTGAACGAGCCCAGCGAGGTGCAGCCGACCGCCATGCACACGTCGGTGACGCTCAGGTCGCCACGCCGCAGCAGCGCCTTGGCGCGCTCGATCCGGCGGGTCATCAGGTAGCCGTAGGGAGTCTCGCCGTACGCCCGCCTGAACTGGCGGGAGAAGTGCGCTGCTGACATGTGTGCGGTTCTCGCCAGCGCCAAGACGTCGAGTGGCCGTGCGTACTCGCGCTCCATGAGGTCGCGGGCGCGGCGCAGGTGGACGAGGTCTTCGGGCGTCACGGAGCCGAGCATCGCACGCGAGGAGGGTTCGGTGCCTGGCCGGGCGGGCGGCAACGGCCGGGAGCGGGCGGTTGTAGGCGGCCGATCGATCGCGGAACAATGGCGCGATGGCAGCGCAGTACGGTCCTCACCGATGGTCGGCGGGTTATCACGACGACGGCCACAACGACGCCTTCCGCGGCACGACGTTCATGGTCGCCGACCTCGCCGGTGCGCGGTTCATCGACTGCGACCTGACCGGGGTGAAGATCGTCGACGCTGCCCTCATCAACGTCGACGTCTCCGGCTACGTCGACCGGCTCGTCGTGAACGGCGTCGACGTCACCTCCTAGGTGGACGCCGAGCTCGAC
>JBBSGC010000129.1:0-4461 GCA_038254525.1 Propionibacteriales bacterium
CCCTTGACGCCACCACCCTCGAGCACCAGATCGGTGCGCCGCGGGTCGAGCATGCCCGGACCCTAGTACGGCTGCGCGACCCCGGCGCAGCCGGATGACCGCGCTCAGCTCAGCCGGTCGAGGATCAGCTCACGGACCCGGGCGGCGTCGGCCTGGCCGCACAGGTCCTTCATGACGACCCCGATCAGCGCGCCGGCCGCTGCCACCTTGCCGGCGCGAACCTTGACGGCCACCTCCGGAGCGGCCTCGATCGCCCGGTCGACCGCCGCACTAAGCGCGGAGTCGTCGGAGACGACCTCCAGCCCGCGTTCGGCGACCACCTCCGCCGGCGAACCCTCGCCGGCCAATACCCCGTCGAAGACCTGCCGGGCGAGCTGGTCGTTGATCTGACCGGCAGCCACCAGCGCCTGCACCTGCGCGACCGACTCCGGCGAGATCGCCAGCTCTGCCAGCTCGACGCCTTGCTCGTTGGCACGGCGGGCCAGCTCCGACAGCCACCACTTGCGGGCCGCCTGCGGCGGGCAGCCCGCCGTGACCGTTCGGGTGACCAGGTCGAGGGCACCAGCACCGACGATGTCTCGCATCTCCAGATCGGAGGCACCCCACTCGGCCTGCAGGCGGGCGCGGCGGGCGCGCGGTGGCTCCGGCAGCGTCGCGCGCAGCTTCTCGACCCACTCCGGCGACGGCTCGATCGGGGTCAGGTCGGGCTCGGGGAAGTAGCGGTAGTCCTCCGCGTCGGTCTTGATCCGGCCGGCCGTGGTGACCCCGGTGTCCTCGTGCCAGTGCCGGGTCTCCTGGACGACCGTGGCCCCGTCGCTGAGCACCGCGGCCTGCCGGGTGATCTCGTAGCGGACCGCGCGCTCGACGCTGCGCAACGAGTTGACGTTCTTGGTCTCCGTCCGGGTCCCGAAGCGCGGCTCACCGACGGGCCGCAGCGAGAGGTTGACGTCGCAGCGCACCGAGCCCTGCTCCATCCGTACGTCCGAGACCCCCAGTGCGAGCAGCAGGTCGCGCAGCTGCGCCACATAGGCCCGCGCGACCTGCGGGGCCCGGTCTCCTGCACCCTCGACCGGCTTGGTCACTATCTCGATCAACGGCACGCCGGCCCGGTTGTAGTCGAGCAGCGAGTGGTCGGCGCCGTGGATCCGGCCGGTGGCACCGCCGACGTGCAGGGACTTGCCGGTGTCCTCCTCCATGTGGGCCCGCTCGATGGCCACCCGGACACTCTCCCCGTCGACGTCCACATCGAGCCAGCCGTCGTAGGCGATCGGCTCGTCGTACTGGCTGGTCTGGAAGTTCTTCGGCATGTCCGGGTAGAAGTAGTTCTTGCGCGCGAACCGGCACCAGCCGGCGATCGAGCAGTTCAGCGCCAGGCCGATGCGGATCGCGGACTCGACCGCCCGCTCGTTGAGCACGGGCAGCGCGCCGGGCAGACCGAGGCACACCGGGCAGACCTGCGTGTTCGGTTCGGCCCCGAACGCGGTCGGGCAGCCGCAGAACATCTTCGACGCGGTGTTGAGCTCCACGTGCACCTCGAGCCCGAGCACCGGGTCGAACTGCCGCAGTGCCTCGTCGTAGGCCAGCAGCGTGGTCATGCGCTCTCCTCGAGCTCAGGTGCCTGGTCGAGCAGCGGACCGCCCCACCGCTCCTCGAGCAGCGACTCCAGTGCTGCCCCCACCCGGTAGAGTCGGTCATCAGCCATCGCGGGCGCCAGCACCTGGATGCCGGTCGGCAGCTCGTCCTCCTCGGCCAACCCGCTGGGCAGCGAGAGACCGGGTACGCCGGCCAGGTTCGCCGGGATCGTGGCGATGTCGTTGAGGTACATCGCCAACGGGTCGTCGAGCTTGTCACCGAAGCGGAACGCGGTCGTCGGCGTCGTCGGTGACACCAGCACCTCGACGGTCTTGAAGGCGGCGGCGAAGTCACGACTGATCAGAGTCCGGACCTTCTGCGCCGAGCCGTAGTAGGCGTCGTAGTAGCCGCTGGACAAGGCGTAGGTGCCCAGGATGATCCGCCGCTTCACCTCAGCCCCGAAGCCGGCCTCCCGGGTGGCGGCCATCACCGCCTCGGCGCTCGGCGCGGCGACCCCGTCGGGCAGGACCCGAAGGCCGAAGCGCATCGCGTCGAACTTCGCGAGGTTGCTGCTCGCCTCGCTCGGCAGGATCAGGTAGTAGGCCGCCAGGCCCGACTCGAAGCTGGGGCAGGACACCTCGACGACCTCGGCCCCGGCAGCTGTCAGCAGCGCCAAGGACTCCTCGAACCGCGCCCGGACGCCGGGTTGGTAGCCCGCACCGCCCAGCTCCTTGACGACTCCGACGCGAAGTCCGCGCAGGTCCGGCTCCCGGGTCGCCTCGACCACCGCCGGCACCGGTGCCTCGATGCTCGTCGAGTCCCGGCGGTCGTGGCCCCCGATCAGCTCGTGCAGCAGCGCGGCGTCGCGCACCGAGCGGGCCACCGGCCCCGCCTGGTCGAGGCTGCTGGCCAGGGCGACCAGACCGTAGCGGGAGACTCCGCCGTACGTCGGCTTCACGCCCACCGTGCCGGTGACCGCTCCGGGCTGGCGGATGGACCCACCGGTGTCGGTGCCGATCGCCAACGGCGCCTCGTAGGCCGCTACCGCTGCGGCGGAGCCACCACCGGAGCCGCCGGGAATCCGGCCGAGGTCCCACGGGTTGCGGGTGGGCCCGAAGGCGGAGTGCTCGGTCGAGCTGCCCATCGCGAACTCGTCCATGTTGGTCTTGCCGAGGATCGGCAGCCCGGCGGCCTTGAGCCGCTCGACCACCCCGGCGTCGTAGGGCGGGACCCAGCCTTCCAGGATCCGTGAACCGCAGGTGGTCGGCAGGCCTGCAGTCGTGAGCACGTCCTTGACCGCGATCGGCACCCCGGCCAGCACGTGGAGCGGCTCCCCTGCGGCCCGGCGCCGGTCGACCTCGGCCGCCGTCGCCAGTGCCCCGTCGGCATCGACGTGCAGGAACGCGTGCACGGCGCCGTCGACCGCCGCGATCCGGTCCAGGTGAGCGGTCGTGACCTCGACCGAGGTGACCTCGCCGCGAGCGAGCCGGTCGGCGAGGTCGACCACACGCAGCCGCACCAGGTCGCCCATCAGGGCTCCTCGTCGAGGATGCGGGGGACGCTGAAGCGCTGCCGCTCGGCCGCGGGCGCGGCGGCCAACGCCTGCTCCGGGGTCAGGCCGGGGCGCACCTCGTCGGGACGGAAGACGTTGCTGAGCGGCACCGCGTGCGACGTCGGGGGGATGTCGGCATCGGCCACCGAGCTCACAACGGCCACCGCGTCCAGGATGCCCACGAGCTGCGGCAGGAGCTCGTCGAGCTCGGCCTCGGTGAGCTCGATGCGAGCGAGTCGCGCGAGATACGCGACGTCCTCACGGCGAAGGACGTCGCGGCTACGGACGCTGTCGGCTGGCCTGTCGGCTGACATGGACGCGCTGGACCCTTCGGTCGGGACGGGTGCGCCGTGGCGCGGCGGCCAAGTCTAGGTCCGGGCCGAGCCACAACGCCCGCTGGACACCCAGTAGCTCTGGTGAGGCTCGCCCACCCCGAGAGGCGCGGGCGAGTCACTTGCTGCCAAGGTGTGGCGGGCTTTGGTGACAGGTCGGCCACACCCGGTGGTCCGCGAGGCTCTGGCCCAGCTCCGTGCTCATCGGAGTGGGAAGCAGCCGCTGGTAGAAGCGCGCGAGCGGACCGGGATTCGGTGCGCTGATGTTGACGGTGGTGAGCGTCAGCCATGAATGCTCAGTCAGCTGGTTCTCCCTTTCCGGTGCTGGCGTGCGTGCGGAGCTCGAAACCTGCAACCTCGCCGTCGGTCCGTCTCGCCACGGCCCGCGCAGCCGCCGGGCCGTCGTCGAGCAAGGTGGCGAAGCCGTCCTCGTCGAGAACCGGGACACCGAGCGACACGGCCTTGTCGTACTTGCTGCCTGGGGCGTCCCCCACAACGACGAACGCGGTGCTCTTCGACACCGAACCGCTGGCCTTGCCGCCTCGGGCGAGGATCGCTTCTTTGGTCTCGTCGCGGGAGAACCGCTGCAGTGAGCCGGTGACCACCACGCTCATGCCCTCGAGCGTGCGGGGCGTCGACGCATCACGCTCGTCGGCCATGCGTACGCCCGCGGCCCGCCACTTCTCGACGACCCCGCGGTGCCAGTCGACGCCGAACCACTCGATGACCGCGTCAGCGATGGTCGGCCCGACTCCTTCGACCGCCGCCAGCTCGTCACGGTCCGCGGCCATGATCGCGTCGGTGCTGGCGAAGTGCTGGGCCAGCGCGCGCGCCGCTGTCGGTCCAACGTGCCGGATCGACAGCGCGACGAGCACCCGCCAGAGCGGTTGCGCTTTCGCCTGCTCGAGGTTGGCCAGCAGCCGAGCCCCGTTGGCGGAGAGCCTGCCGTCCTTGTTGCGGAACAGCCCGACGGTGAGCAACGACTGCTCCTCGAGGGTGAACAGG
>JBBSGC010000130.1:0-4246 GCA_038254525.1 Propionibacteriales bacterium
CCCGGCAACAGCACGACGTTGTCCGGAGGCGCCACCGGTTGCGACTGTGCCGGCGCGCCGACCCGCTGGAACAACGAGTCGGCCTGCGGCAGCTCGACGACACCGGCAACCGTCACCTGTGCCCGCGGAGCCCCGGGCCGGGCGATGCTGATCTGGTCTCCGGGGGCAACGTGCAGGTTGGCGGCGGTTTGTTGCGCCAGCAGGACGCCGGAGTCAGAGCCCACCAGGGTCCGGATCGCGTCCGGGAACGTCGCACGGTAGCCAGGAGGCAGTCCGAGCACCGCCGCTCGGCCGGTGCTCTGGTGCGTGCCGCCGGTCGTCGAGGAGAGTCCGGGGCTCTGGAGGAAACCAACGGGCAGCGCCGTCTGGACGCCGGTGGTGCCACGCAGGGCCGAGACGATGTCCGGCGCACTTCCTCCCGGCTTGACCTGGACCTGCCAGTCGATCGCGACGCTGCTTGCCGCCCGTGCGGTCATCGTCGCCCGGGATGCTGCTTGGAAGCTGCCCAGCGCCGCCAGCAGCGCGACCGCCACTGCCACACCGAGTGCCGCTGCCGCCAGCCGGCCGCCGCGGCGCACGACGAGACCACGTGCCCATCGCAACGCCGCCCTCATGCGAGCGCCCCGGTGCGGACGCGACCGTCGTCGACCTGCCAGCTGTGCTCCAGCCGGCGGCTGATGTGCGGATCGTGGGTGGCGACGACGATGGCAGCGCCGAGCTCGCTTGCTGCGGCGAGCAGGACGTCGACCACGTGGTCCGCGTTGTGCCGGTCCAGCTGACCGGTCGGCTCGTCCGCGCAGATCAACCGGGGCCGGGTGGCCAGCACGCGGGCCACCGCAACCCGTTGCGCCTGGCCGCCGGACAGCTCCTCGGGCAGCGCGTGCTCGAGGCTCGTGAGGCCCAGGGCGGCGAGCGCCCGCTCGGCGTCGGTGTTCGCCGCCTGCTGGTCCCCGCCGGCCAGGAGCAGCGGCAGCGCGACGTTCTCCAGCACGTCGAGGGGAGGCAACAGGCTCGGGCCCTGGAAGACCGTGCCGACCAGACCCGGCCGCCCCGCGGGGCTGCCACCGAGACCCGGCCAGGTGACCTCGCCGGAAGTGGGCGGCAGGAGCCCCGCCATCAGGTGCAGCAGCGTCGACTTGCCCGAACCAGAAGGCCCGATGACCGCGAGGTGCTCACCGGCCAGTACGCGTGCCGTCGCGTCGTGCACAGCGACCACCGCACGCTCTCCGGCGCCATAGGTGCAGCCGACCGCGTCGAGCTGGACCAGCGGCTGGTCCTCTTGGTTGTCGATCCCGTGGACGCTCATGCCTGACGCACCCCGTCGACGAGCGTCACGACCTGGTCCGCCGCCGCCGCAACGGCGGGGCTGTGGCTGGCGACCACAACGGCGGTGCCGGCCCGTGCGCGTTGCAGCAGCAGGTCCAGCACCGCGTCCTCGCTCGCGGAGTCCAGCTCACCGGTGGGCTCGTCGGCCACCAGGACGTCAGGTGCGTTGGCGAGGGCCACAGCCAGTCCGGCCCGGGCCGCCTCTCCTCCAGACAGCTGGTCGGGCCAGGCAGCCGCTCGAGACCCGATGCCGAGCAGGTCCAGCAGCTGTCCCGGCTTCGACCGGGTCGGCGAGCGGTCGACACCGAGGTCCCGGGCGAGCTGGACGTTGTCGATGACGCTGAGATGGTCGAGCAGGTTGCCGGACTGGTACAGCACGCCGACGTGTTCGGCCCGGAGCCGGGCACGCTCGGCCTCGCTGCGATGGCTGATCCGCTCGCCGGCGATCCGGACGGTCCCCCCGGACGGTTCGTCCAGCCCCGCCAGACAGGCGAGGAGGGTCGACTTCCCGGAGCCCGAGGGGCCGGTGACGGCCACGATCTCGCCTCGTTGGCAGGTCAAGGACACACCACGCAAAGCCAGCGTCTCCTCCTCACCCGCGCGGTAGAAGCGGTACACGTGGTCTGCTTCCAGGGCCGGGTGATCGGCGCGCGCGCCGGCAGGCTTGCGTGTGCGACGCGTCCACACGGCGCCGCTCACTTCCACGCAAACGAGTCGCTGACGATGCGCCACGGGTCCACGTTGTCCGCACCAACGGGTCCGGACAGGGTCAGGATCGCCTCGGTGCCCTGCCGCCAGAACTCGTAGCGCTCGACCGCGTCCCGGACGTACTTGCCGGTGACCGGGTCGGGCGGGGCGTCGGCCTGGTAGGTGACCAGGACCGCGGTCCCCGCCTTGCGGTCCACGGTGGTGACAGCACCGGCGGCGTAGTTGGTCGCCGTCGCGGCGATGCGCGGCAGCTCCTTCGACGTTGCGGACGCGACAGTGGGCGCCGACGCGGCCGGCACGGACTCGATCCGCACGCTGTTGAGCTTGTCGGTGAAGGTCACCGCCCCGCCGGCGGACGACCGGGACCAACCCTCGGGGATCTGGATGCTGTAGTGGGCACCGGGTGGCGTGTACGGCACGAACACCTGGTTGTCTGGGATGTCACCGGCCGGGCTGTACTCCTTCAGCGTGCTGGAGGCCGTCGGGCTGGACGCTGTGGCGCTGGGCGTCGTGGGGCTGGCGCTCGAGCCGCCCTTGCCCGGTGCCTTGCCGCCGCCGGCACCGGCGTTGCCGTTGCCCGGTGAGGCGCTGTCGCTCGGGCTCACGGTGGACGACGAGGTGGCGCCGGTGCCCGCGCCCGAGGTGGGTCCCGACCCGCAGGCCGCCAGCAGTGCCCCGCTCAGGACGGCGGCTCCCAGGAGACCGGGTGAGCGCAGGCTGCGCAGCGGGCTGGTTCCAGAACCGTGCATGGTGACCTCCAGCGGAGCGTTTGGTATGTCGGCGGTGCCTGCTTCGACGTTAGGCAGCGGCGGGTCAGCGCCGGGGAAGCGGCAGGTAAGCGGACGGCAAAGGCTCTGGTGCTGGGGCCCGGGACGGTGCGAGGGTCCCGTCCGAGAGGCGGTGCGGCGATGCGCAGACGGATCCTGGCGGTGGCGTTGGCGGCCACGGCGGTCGCCGTGCTGGTCTTCGGCATCCCGCTGGCAGTGGCGGTGCAACGGCTGCTCGTGTCCGGGGAGCGGGCCGAGCTCGAGTCGCTCGCCCTGCGCGCGGCCTCCGCTGTGTCGCCCGCGGCGGTGACCACGACCGACCCGATCGAGCTGCCGGTCTCCGAGCCCGGTGTCGACCTCGCGGTCTACGGCAGCGGTTCCGACTTGGTGAGCGGCGCCGGCCCTGCTGCTGGCGATGCCGCTGTCACCGCTGCCTTCGGTGGCCAGCTCGTCGACCGTGAGCTCGGCGGCCAGCTCGTGGTGGCCGTACCGGTGTCATCCGGGGAGCGCGTGATCGGCGTGGTCCGGGCAGCCACCGGCACCGGACAGGTGCACAGCCGGGTCGCACTCGCCTGGGCCGGGATGGCCGCGGTCGCCGGGGTGGCGGTGCTCGTGGCGACGGCGGTTGCCGCACATCAGGCCCGACGGCTCACGACGCCACTGGACCGACTCGCCGGACACGCCGCCGATCTCGGCGAAGGCGACTTCGCGTGCCGCTCGCGGCCCTCGGGCATCGAGGAGATCGACCGGACCGGCGCCGCGCTCGACCGGACCGCCGAGCGGCTCGGTGACCTGGTGGCGCGGGAGCGGGCCTTCAGCACCTCCGCCTCCCATCAGTTGCGCACGCCGCTGACCGGCCTGCGGCTGCGGCTGGAGTCGGCGTTGGCCGGCCCTGATCGGGCGTTGCGCCCCGCGGCCGAGGAGGCGGTGGAGGCCACCGTGCACATGTCGCGGACCGTCGACGACTTGCTGACCCTGTCGCGAGGTGACCGATCGGGCCACGCTCGGCTGGACGTGCCGAGGCTGCTAGAGGACCTTCGCCGGACGTGGACCGGCCCGCTGGCCGAGGCGGACCGCCCGCTGCGCGTCCGAAGCGACGACCCGCCGAGCTCATCCGCCGATGCCGCGGCGGTGCGCCAGATCCTGACCGTCCTGGTCGACAACGCGCACCGGCACGGCCGTGGTGCGGTCAGCGTCCTGGTCCGCGACGCCGGTGACGCCCTGGCGATCGACGTCACCGACGAGGGAAGCACCACCGGCGGGCTCACCCCGTCGGCGATGGGGGATGGAGCGGGAATCGGGTTGCGCCTGGCCCAGGACCTCGCGCTCGGACAAGGCGGCCGGCTGGTGCACAGTGACCGCTCACCCACGCGCTTCACGCTCTACCTCCCGGCGATGGGCTGAGGGAGAGGTCGGCGCCTCCCGGTGCCACATCGGGTGACGTA
>JBBSGC010000131.1:0-4214 GCA_038254525.1 Propionibacteriales bacterium
AAGACCTCCGCGCCGGCGTCGAGGAAACCGACCATCGCTGTGCAGTGCCGCGCCATCGACTCCCTGGCCGCCTCGGTGAACCCGTCGGGATCCTTGGTGCGCGCGCTCTCCCAGTCGGCGAAGTCGACCCCGGCCGGGAGGTACATCAGCGGGTCGTGCGCCGAGGTCTGGTCGGTCACTATGTCGACCGGGGCGCCCATCTCGAGCAGCCGGGGGACGACGGTCGCGGCGTTGCCGAGCAGTCCGATCGAGAGCGGACGGCCGGCCTGTTGGGCCTCAACCGCCCGGTGCAGTGCGTCGTCGAGCGAGTCGGCCGCCACGTCGAGGTAGCGGTGCTCGATCCGGCGGGCGATCCGCGACGGGTCGACCTCGACGCACAGGCAGACGCCGCCGTTCAGCGTCACCGCCAGCGGCTGCGCGCCCCCCATGCCGCCCAGGCCGGCGGTCAGCGTGATGGTGCCGGTGAGGTCCGCGCCGGGCCGCAGCTTCTCCGCGACGGCGGCGAACGTCTCGTAGGTGCCCTGCAGAATGCCCTGCGTGCCGATGTAGATCCACGAGCCGGCGGTCATCTGCCCGTACATGGTCAGCCCGGCCGCCTCCAGCCGCCGGAACTCCGGCCACGTCGCCCAGTCGCCCACCAGGTTGGAGTTGGCGATCAGCACCCGCGGCGCCCACTCGTGCGTGCGCAGGACCCCGACGGGGCGACCCGACTGCACGAGCATCGTCTCGTCCTCGCGCAGGTCGGTCAGCGTGCGTACGAGCGCGTCGAAGCTCGGCCAGTCACGCGCGGCCTTGCCCGACCCGCCATAGACCACGAGCTCCTCGGGGTGCTCGGCCACCTCGGGGTCCAGGTTGTTCATCAGCATCCGCAGCGGCGCCTCGGTCTGCCAGCTGCGCGCACGCAGCGTGGTGCCGCGGTCCGCACGAATAGTCCGGGTCATCGACTTGTCCTTCCCTTGCGACGAGGCGACCGGGGCTGGGCTCCCCGGGCTCAGAGCTCGCTCTGCACTCCCGCTAGCAGCTCGCGGGCCACCACGATGCGCTGCACCTGGTTGGTGCCTTCGTAGATCTGGGTGACCTTGGCGTCGCGCATCATCCGCTCGACGGGGTAGTCGCGGGTGTAGCCGTAGCCGCCGAGCAGCTGCACCGCATCGGTGGTGACCGCCATCGCGGTATCCGACGCGAGCGCCTTGGCCGCCGCTCCGAAGAAGGCCAGGTCGGCGTCGCCACGCTCGGAGCGGCCGGCCGCGGCGTACGTGAGCTGGCGGGCCGCCTCGGTCCGCATCGCCATGTCGGCGAGCATGAACTGCAGACCCTGGAACTCCGCCACCGGCCGGCCGAACTGCTGGCGCTGCTTGACATAGCCGAGCGCGTAGTCCAAGGCGCCCTGGGCGATGCCGACGGCCTGCGCGGCGATCGTGACCCGGGTGTGGTCCAGCGTCTGCATGGCGGTCCGAAAGCCCGTGCCCTCTGGACCGATCAGGCGGTCGACCGGGATCCGCACGGAGTCGAGGTAGACCTCGCGGGTCGGGGAGCCCTTGATGCCGAGCTTCTGCTCCGGTGCCCCGAACGTCACTCCCTCGTCGGTCCTCTCGACCACGAACGCCGAGATGCCCCTGGCCCCCGAGTGCGGGTCCGTGACCGCCATCACCGTGTAGTAGTGCGACCTGCCCGCGTTGCTGATCCACCGCTTGACGCCGTCGAGCACGAAGTGGTCTCCCTCGCGCACCGCCCGGGTCCTCATCGCCGCGGCATCGCTGCCCGCCTCCGGCTCGGAGAGGCAGTAGGAGAACATCGCGTCGCCGCTGGCCACCTGCGGCAGGTAGCGGCTCTGCAGATCTGGTGACCCGGCGAGCAGCAGCGGCATCGTCCCGAGCTTGTTGACGCCGGGGATCAGCGAGCTCGAGGCACAGGCGCGCGCCACCTCCTCGATCACTATGCAGGTCGCCAGAGCATCGGCCCCGGCGCCGCCGTACTCCACCGGGATGTGCGGCGCGTGGTAGTCCGACGCTCGAAGCGCCTCGTAGGCGACCTTGGGGAACTCCCCCGTCTCGTCGACCTCGGCGGCGTAGGGAGCGATCTTGGCGTCGCAGAGTGCCCGAACGGCCGCCCGGATCGCGCGGTGCTCCTCCGACAGGGCGAACATCGGCTGGTCGGGAGCGCTCACGCGGTCGATGCTAGCTCCGGCCGGCACCGGCGGTCCGCCCGGCTGGGGGACAATGCCGGTGGCCCTCGACCCCACCGCGAAGGACTGCCATGACCACCTCGCCGACGCCGCGCGTGGTGCTGCACATCGGGCTGCACAAGACCGGGACCACCTACCTGCAGGGCGTGCTGCGCGCCAACCGGGAGCGGCTGGCAGTGCAGGGTGTCGACTTTCCCGGCGGGCCGAAGGGACCGCAGCACACCTTCGCCGTCTACGACTTGTTCGGCCGTCGACCCAGAGGCACCGGCGACGACCGGATCGCCGGGCAGTGGCAGGCGATGACCCGCGCCCTCACCGGCTCCGCGCTGCCGGTGCGCCTGCTCTCGGAAGAGGCCCTGTCGCTGGCCACCCCGGCGCAGGTCCGCAAGGCGGTGCGGGCGCTGGCCGGCACCGACGTGCACATCGTGGCCACCGTGCGGGACCTCGGCCGGGTGGCCCTGTCGGCGTGGCAGGAGGACGTCAAGACCGACGAGACCTGGACCTGGCGGGAGTACGCCGACGCGCTCGCCGACCCGGCGGCCCGTGGCAAGGCGCCGGCCCGTGGCTTCTGGCTGCGCCAGGACGTGCCCGCAGTCTTGGCCTCCTGGGCGGCAGAGGTCGGCGTCGAGCGGGTGCACGTGGTCACGGTGCCGCCGGCCGGCGTCGACCCGGCATCGCTGCTGGCGCGTTTCGGCGAGGCAGTCGGTTTCGACCCGGCGACGCTCACCGAGCCGGCCCGGTGGGAGAACCGCTCGGTGGGGGTGGCCGGCACCGAGGTGCTGCGCCGGATGAACGAGCTCCTGCACCGCCGGCTCAACCAGCGGCAGTACCACGACGTGGTCGAGACGACACTCGCTCCGATCCTGGCCGGTGCCGACGGCAGCAGCCTGGTCCTGCCGCCGCAGGACCGCGACTGGGTGGAGCGCGAGGCGGACCGGATGGTCGAGGCACTGCGCACGGTCGGCTACCCGTTGTACGGCTCGCTCGAGGAGCTGCGCCCGGCGTCCGGGTCGGTGGCGGGTCGGGTCCCGGGGTCGGCGCCGGAGCCCGAGCTGCTCACCGTGGCGGTCGCTGCCCTGGCCGGCCTCACCGAGGCGCTGGCGTTGGCCCGGTGGAACCGGCGTCGCCCCGCCGCGGCCACCGCTTCGGCACCGGCGCCGGCGCGGGCCGGCAGCGCCGTGCGTTCGGCCTGGTTCCGTTGCAAGCAAGGGGCGGTGGGCCTGGCGGACCGGCATCAGCTCGCCGAACGTGCCCTGCGCGGCTACCTCGCCCGCCGCCGCAGCTGACCCCACCCACCGATCCGCGACTTGTTGACCACCGATCCGCGACTTGTTGGGCGGCTAACTGCCGGCGTCCCGCTGGCTGCGCAGTGCGGCGCCCTTGCCACGCGTGGCGTCGGCGAGGGCAGCCTGGAAGTCGACCATCGCACCGCGCAGCGCCGGGTCGGTCGCGCCCAAGATCCGCACCGCGAGCAGGCCGGCGTTGCGCGCATTGCCGATCGCTACCGTCGCAACCGGAACGCCGGCAGGCATCTGGACCATGGACAGCAGCGAGTCCATGCCGTCGAGATGGCTGAGCGGCACGGGGACGCCGATCACCGGCAGCGGCGTCACGGCCGCCAGCATGCCCGGCAGGTGCGCCGCCCCGCCGGCGCCGGCGATCACCACCTGGAGCCCACGTCCCGCCGCCGCCCGGCCGTACGCCAGCATCTCGTCCGGCATCCGGTGCGCCGACACGACGTCGACCTCGTGCGCGATGTCGAACTCCGCGCACGCCGTCGCCGCCGCCTGCATCGTCGGCCAGTCGGAGTCCGAGCCCATCACGATGCCAACGCGCGGTGCCCGGACCGGATTCATGTGCTGCCTCCTCAGTCGCTGTCGTTGCCGAGCTCGCCGGCGAACCAGGCCGCCGCATGCCGGGCCCGCTCCCGCACGTCGACCAGGTCGCTGCCGTAGGCCGTCACGTGCCCGACCTTGCGTCCGGGCCGCACCGCCTTGCCGTAGAGATGGACGCGTACGCGTGGGTCGCG
>JBBSGC010000132.1:0-4193 GCA_038254525.1 Propionibacteriales bacterium
CTGCTCAACTGCCTGGCCTCGGCCATCCCCGGCGGCGACCGGGTGATCTCCGCCGAAGAAGTCTTCGAGCTCAGGTTCAACCATCCGGACTGGGTGGCGATGCAGACCCGCCAGGTCGGCCTCGAAGGCACCGGCGAGATCCGCCTGCGTGAGCTGGTCAAGCAGTCATTGCGCATGCGCCCCTCCCGCGTGATCGTGGGGGAGGTGCGGTCCGAGGAGTGCCTCGACCTCCTGCTGGCGCTAAATGCTGGTCTGCCCGGCATGGCGAGCCTGCATGCTAACTCCGCGCGCGAGGCCTTGGTCAAGCTGTGCACGCTGCCGTTGCTGGCGGGTGAGAACATCGGTTCCCGCTTCGTGGTGCCGACCGTGGCTGCCTCGGTCGACCTGGTCGTGCACGTCGCCATGGACCACCTGGGTCACCGCCGGGTCGAGGAGATCGTCGGGGTGCCGGGCCGGGTGGAGAACGATCTCATCGAGATCGAGCCGATGTTCGCTGTGCGTGACGGCCGACTCGAACGGTTGTCCGGCATGCCGCCACGGCCTGAACGCTTCGAGCGCCAGGGGATCGACCTCCACCGGCTGCTCGTCGAGGACCCGGCGCGGCACGCTGGCGGCGACCTGCCGACCCTGCCGGGCACGCAACCGGTTTCCACGGGCTCGGAGCGCTGAGATGGGCGCGCTGCTCGGCCTCCTGCTGGGTCTCGGCCTGTGTCTGATCTGGTACGCAGCGACCGGCGAGCCCTCGACCCGCCGGCGCCGGCCCGGCGCGAGCCGGCTGGAGTCACTGCTGCAACGGGCTGGCATCGAGGGCGTCTCTCCGACCGGGATTGTGTCGTTTTGCATCGGCGCCTTCGTGGTGGTCGGCCTGGTCATGCTCGCAGTGTCGCGGACGCTCCCCGTGGCGCTCGTCTTCGCCGGGATGGCCGCCTACCTGCCGTTGGCCGTTCTGCACGGGCGAGCGCGGCGGAGGCATCGTGAGTTCGCCGAGCTGTGGCCGGAGGCCGTCGACAACTTGGCGTCCGCGGTGCGTGCGGGCCTGTCACTGTCGGAGGCGTTGACCCAGCTCGGTGAGCGGGGGCCAGAGCCCCTGCGTGAACCGTTCGCAAAGTTCGGTCTGGACTACCAGGCCAGTGGCCGCTTCGGTGACAGCCTCGACGTGCTCAAGACTCGACTGGCTGATCCGGTGGGGGATCGGGTGGTCGAGGCGCTGCGAATCGCCCGCGACGTCGGAGGTGGAGATCTCGGGCGCATGCTGCGCACCCTTTCGGGGTTCCTGCGCGACGATGCGCGCACCCGCTCGGAGCTGGAGTCGCGCCAGGCCTGGACCGTCAACGGAGCCCGCCTTGCGGTGAGCGCACCGTGGCTGGTGCTGCTCTTCATGACCTTGCAGCCCGACGTCATCAGGGCCTTCTCAAGCCCTGCGGGCGTCGTCGTGCTGGTTGCTGGTGCACTGGTGTGCCTCGTCGCCTACCGGCTCATGACCTGGCTCGGGCGCCTGCCCGCCGAGGACCGGATCCTGGCGTGACCGGCTCCGCAACTGGCACCCTGCTGGGCCTGGGCGTAGGTCTCGGGACCCTCCTGTTCGCGACCTCACTGCTGCGGTCACGGCGACCCTCGCTTGCCGACCGCGTCGCTCCCTACCTGATGGATCTGCCCAGCGCGCCGCGGCTCACCACGCAGCCGAGTGTCAGCGTCGCGCCCACGGCAGTCGGTTGGGCGGTGTTCGGGCCGTCGATCCGTCGGCTCGCCGCGGCTGTCGAACGGGTACTGGGCGGCGCCCCGAGCGTTCGCCGCCGGCTCCAACGCCTCGGCTCGCAGCTCAGCGTGGAACAGTTCCGGGTGCAGCAGGTGCAGTGGGGTCTGCTGGGCTTCGCCGCCGCGGCCGGTTTGGCGCTGGTCGCCTCGCTACGCGCCGCCGTTGCGCCGCTGCCGGTGCTCCCCGCCTGCGCGACCGCCTTCTTGCTGGGCGTGCTCGCCAGGGACTCAGCGCTGTCATCCGCGCTGCGCAGGCGTGAGCAGCGGATGCTCACGGAGTTCCCGACCATCGCGGACCTGCTCGCGCTGTCCGTGCACGCTGGCGAGGGCCCGGGCTCGGCGCTCGAGCGAGTGGTCACCGCGAGCCGCGGCGAGCTGTCGGCCGAGCTGCGGCGCGTGCTGGGCCAGGTACGCACGGGCACCTCGATGAGTGACGCCCTCGATGCGCTGGCCGGCCGGACCGGAGTGCCGGTGATCGCCAGGTTCGCCGAAGGGGTCTCGGTGGCGCTCGACCGGGGCACGCCGCTCGTCGACGTGCTCCACGCTCAAGCGGCAGACGTGCGGGAGGCGCAACGGCGGACGCTGATCGAGATCGGAGCCCGGAAGGAGGTCACGATGATGGTCCCGGTCGTCTTCTTGATCCTTCCCGTCACCGTCGTCTTCGCGTTTTTCCCCGGTGCCATCGGGCTGAGTCTCAGCTCGCCGTGAGCCGCCTTTCCCACACTCTCCTTCCCGTCCCCGACGACTCGACGATTGGACCGATGCCATGACTTCCACACCAGCTCCCACGCGTACCCGCCGGCTTTCCAGCCTCAGCCTCTACGGCGCCGTCTGGGCCTTCTTCCTTCGCGGCGCGGCCCGGCGCGATGACCGCGGGGACGTGCCCGGTTGGGTGATGATCACGGTGATGACCGCAGGCTTGGTGGCGATCCTCACCGCGGTTGCCGGCCCGGCGCTGCGTCAGATGCTGGAGAGCGCGCTCAGCTCGGTCGGCGGTTGATGCACCGGCGAGCGCAGCGCGACGGCGGCGCGGCGGTCGTCGACTTCGTCCTGCTGATGGTTCTGATCATCCCCATCGTGCTCGGCGTGCTCCAGCTGGGGCTCGTGCTGCATGTGCGCAACACGCTGACCGCCGCCGCGTCCGAGGGAGCCCGATATGGCGCGACCATCGATCGGACGCCCGAGCAGGGCGCGGATCGCACCCGGCTCCAGATCGCGCAGGCGCTCTCGGCGCGCTACGCCACGCAGGTAACCGCTCAGCAGACCACAGTGCAAGGACTGCCCGGCGTCGTCGTGCATGTGCACGCCGACGTGCCCGCCCTCGGCGTGTTCGGTCCTTCGGTCGGCCTCGACGTGGACGGGCACGCCGTGGAGGAAGTGCTGCCGTGACCGGAGGCTGCCTCGGCCGGCCTGCAGCCCTGCGTCGCGAGAACGGGTCGGCCCTGGTCGAGTTCGTCTGGCTGGGTCTGCTGCTGCTGCTCCCCCTGGTCTATGTGCTGCTTTCGGTGTTCGATGCGCAACGGGCGGCCTTCGGAGCCAGCGCCGCGAGCCGGGCGGCGAGCCGGGCGTTCGTCCTGGCGCCGTCGGAGTCCGTCGCCCGGGAGCACGCCCAGCAGGCGGCCGATGTCGCCCTGGCCGACCAGGGCATCAGCGCCGGGTCCGCCGCCCTCACCGTTAGCTGCTCACCCGACCCGAGCCGCTGCCTGAGCCCCGGATCGATGATCACCGTGTCGGTGACGGTGCGACAGCCGCTGCCGTTGCTTCCGTCGGGGGTCGGCGGCGACGCCCCGAGCGTGCGCGTCAGCAGCACCTCTGTTGAGCCCTACGGCACGTTCCGCGAGGACCGGTCGTGACCCGGCGCAGGCCCGAGCACGGCACGGTGACCGTGCTGCTGGTCGGCTTCTTGCTGGTGCTGGGGCTGCTCACCGGCGCAGTGGTCGATGCGTCGGCGGCCTACCTGCGCCATCAGGAGCTCGACTCGCTCGCCGACGGGGCAGCGCTAGCGGCGGCCGACGGAGCTCAGGGTGCCCGGGTCTACGAGCACGGTCTTGGTCGGTCCGCACAGATCGACCCGGCGGCCGCAGTCGGCTACGTCGAGCAGTACCTGGGCAGCGTCGGAGCCTCCGGCAGCTATCCGGGCATCACGTGGACCGTGCACTCCACGGGCCAAAGCGTCACGGTCGAGCTCCGGGCGCCCTTGCACCTGCCGCTGACCCCGCCCGGTTGGGACAGCACCAGCACGGTGACCGGCCGCGCCTCGGCGGTCGTACCGGTCAGCTGAGCGGTGCTGGCCGTCGCGGGGGCACCGTGACACCATCGGCGAGGTGCGCATGCGGGCCCCTTCCGTTCGGCGTGCCTGCATGGCCATGTCCTGGGTCTGTGCCCTGGCGCTCTCGGCCTGGGCCTGCCAGAGCGGATCGACCACCGGTAGCGGGGCC
>JBBSGC010000133.1:0-4184 GCA_038254525.1 Propionibacteriales bacterium
CCGCACGTGCTCGCCGCCGCCGTCCTCGACCTGACCGCGCTGGGCACCCGCTAGCAGGGCGACCCCGAGAAGAGCCGCGCGGCGCTCTGCCGACGCCGCGGGAATCCGCGGGCCCCTACCATGCGTTCTGCGAGGCGGAGGATCCGCCGTCGCCCAGCGGCGCCGAGCCCAGGAGACGAGGAACCGTGCCGGTCGAGCCCGCTCGAGACACCACCGCAGCGCCGGACGTGCGGGACGTGCGGGACATGATCATCATCGGCTCGGGGCCGGCCGGCTATACGGCCGCGATCTACAGCGCTCGGGCGAGTCTCGCGCCGCTGGTGTTCGAGGGCTCGGTCACCGCCGGGGGTGCGCTGATGAACACCACCGACGTAGAGAACTTCCCCGGCTTCCCCGACGGCATCATGGGCCCCGCCCTCATGGACCATCTGCGCGCGCAGGCCGAGCGTTTCGGGGCCGAGCTGGTCCCCGATGACGTCGTGTCGGTGGACCTCGCCGGCGACGTCAAGGTGGTGCGCACGGCCGACGGTCCCGAGTACCGGGCGCGCACGGTGATCCTGGCCATGGGGTCGGGCTACCGCAAGCTCGACCTCCCCGACGAGGACCGGCTCTCCGGACATGGGGTCAGCTGGTGTGCGACCTGCGACGGCTTCTTCTTCCGAGACCAGGACATCGCCGTTGTCGGCGGCGGTGACTCCGCGATCGAGGAGGCCACCTTCTTGACCAGGTTCGCGAGCTCGGTGACGCTGATCCACCGCCGGGACACGTTGCGGGCCTCGAAGATCATGCAGGACCGGGCGTTCGCCAACGACAAGCTGCAGTACGCCTGGAACAGCATGGTCGAGGGACTCGACGGAGCGGAGCGGCTGACCGGTGTCACGCTCAAGGACCGCGAGACGGGCCACAGTCGCCGGCTCGATGTCACAGGCTTGTTCATAGCGATCGGACACGATCCCCGCTCGGAGCTGGTCAAGGGCCAAGTGGCTCTCGACGACGCGGGCTACGTGCTCGTCGACGCACCCTCGACCCGCACCAACCTCACCGGCGTCTTCGCCTGTGGCGACCTGGTCGACCACACCTACCGGCAGGCCGTCACCGCCGCGGGAACCGGCTGCGCCGCGGCGCTCGACGCCGAGCGCTATCTGGCCGACGTCGACGCGGGCGTCACCGAGCCGGGCGTCACCGAGCACGCCTTGGCCGACTGACGGGGCCCGAGATCCCGGCTCGGCCGCCCCGACAGCGGGAATGTCGGTGGGGTGGGCCATTGTTGATGCCGAAGCACAGCAACACAGACGCGCAACCAGAACCTCGACCGCAAGGAGCATCTCCGTGGCCAACATCCAGGCCGTCACCGACGCCGACTTCGCTTCGACCGTGCTGGCGTCCGACAAGCCGATCCTCGTCGACTTCTGGGCCGAGTGGTGCGGACCCTGCCGTCAGGTTGGGCCGATCCTCGAGGAGATCGCTGCTGAGCACGGTGACGAGATCACGATCGTGAAGATGAACGTCGATGAGAACCCGCAGACCCCCGCGCAGTACCGCGTGACGGGCATCCCGACCCTCAACGTCTACAAGGGCGGCGAGGTCGTGAAGTCGATCGTCGGGGCCAAGCCGAAGGCCGCCCTGCTGGGTGACCTCGGCGACTTCATCGGCGACTGAGACTGCCCCGGCTGGTCGGAGTCGGCACCGGTTCACCGCGCACGGCGCCGAACAGCCGATCCAGCGCGACCTCGACGTCGCTGCGCCAGCTGAGCACCGTGCGCAGGTCGAGCCGCAGCCGTGGGTACCGGCTGTGCTCTCGCACCACGGCAAAGCCGACCCGCTCCAGGAACCCAGCTGGCCAGACGCATCCGAAGGAGTCCGGGGCGGTGTCCCCGAAGGCCTCGAGTGCACGGGTGCCGCCGCGCTTGAGCAGCTCCTTGGCGGTCGCCTGCACCAGCACGCGCCCGAGCCCACTGCCGCGGTAGCCATCAACCACCAGCCCGGTGACCAACAGCATGGAGTCGTCGCTGGCCGGCGACGTGGGGTAGGCCGACGCGCCCGGGACCGCCCACGGCGGCGCGTAGGTGAGGTAGCCGGCGGGGACGTCGTCGACGTAGACGACCTGCCCACACGTGCCAGCGGCGAGCGTACGGTCGGCAACCCAACCGCGCTTCGCGGCGGCGCTGGCCCCTGCTTCGTGAGCCCGGGCCGCGGCCACCGGTGACAGCTCCCAGCGCACACAGGCCCGGCAGCGCGGGTGGATGTGGTCAAGGTTGTCGATGCCCAGTGGGACCACGCGACGGCTCATCGGGTCGCCCCCGCTCGAGCCGAACAAATTGCGACGCCCACTCGTGCGATCGTAGTGCCCGCTGCTTCGTCGCCTGAGGCGGCGATAGGCTTCGCCGAGAGCTCGGTCCACCTTCGGTGTCGGGGTAAGCAGTCAATCGGCGCGTCGACATGGCGAGATATCGACTATGGTCCTTGCCCCGGGTCCATCAGTTCCACGATCCGGGCCAAGTCCTCGAACGAGGCGTACTCAACCACGATCTTGCCCTTCGCCCGGCCGAGATCGACCTTCACCCGGGTGTCGAAGCGGTCCGCCAACCGGGCAGCGAGCTCGGCCAGCTGTGGAGCCGGAGTGCCGCGGCTCGCGCTTCCTCGACGGGCTGCCGGCGGCGCCGGTGCCTCGCCACCAGTCGCGACGATCTCCTCGACGGAGCGGACTGAGAGCCCCTCGGCGACGATTCGACTCGCCAGTCGGTCCTGAGCGTCGCCGTCGTCGAGCGCCAGCAGCGCCCGAGCGTGCCCGGGCGACAGCACACCGGCTGCCAGCCGCCGCTGAACCGCTGAGGAGAGCTTGAGCAGCCGAAGGGTGTTCGAGATCTGCGGACGCGAGCGCCCGATCCGGCTGGCCAGCTCCTCGTGCGTACAGCCGAAGTCGTCGAGCAGCTGCTGGTAGGCGGCCGCCTCCTCCAGGGCGTTGAGCTGCGCGCGGTGCAGGTTCTCCAGCAGCGCGTCGCGCAGCAGGGCATCATCTGCGGTCTCCCGGATGATCGCCGGGAGCGTCGTGAGCCCCGCCCGACCAGCAGCCCGCCATCGCCGCTCGCCCATCACCAGCTCGTACGACTCGGGACCGCTTGCTCGTACGACGATGGGCTGGAGCAGGCCGACCTCCCGGATCGAGTTCACGAGCTCGACCATCGACTCCTCGTCGAAGACCTGCCGGGGCTGGCGAGGGTTGGGCTGGATCTCCTCGATCGGAAGCTCGGCAAAACGCGCCCCGTCGACCGGCGACAGTCTGTCGACGGGTTGATCGACAGGACCTGGTGCCTCGACTGCGGACGGAGCCGTGGGGATCAAGGCGCCCAGACCGCGGCCGAGCCCGCGCGAGGTGTTCACCCCGCCGCCAGGGACGCGCCTGCGGGTGTCCGCGACGCGAGCTCGCGCGCCGCCCCGAGATAAGCCAGCGCCCCAGGTGAGGTCGGGTCGTAGGTCATGACGCTCTGGGCATAGCCGGGCGCTTCGGAGACGCGCACCGAACGTGGGATCGCGTTGCGGAGCACCACATCCCCGAAGTGCCTGCGCACCTCGGCGGCCACCCCTGACGACAGCCGGGTGCGGGCGTCGTGCATCGTGAGCAGGATCGCCGACACCTGCAGGGCTGGGTTGAGATGTCCTCGGATGAGGTCCACGTTGCGGATCAGCTGGCCGAGCCCTTCCAGCGCGTAGTACTCACACTGGATCGGGATCAGCATCTCGCGGGCGGCGACCAATGCGTTCACGGTGAGCAGGCCCAGCGACGGAGGACAGTCGATGAGCACGTAGTCAATGCGGTTCGCGCCTGACCCGGTCTGGCCGAGGTAGGCCTCGAGCGCCGTACGAAGCCGCGACTCCCGCGCGGTCATCGGGACGAGCTCGATCTCGGCGCCGGCCAGGTCGATGGTTGCCGGCGCAACCAACAGGCTCGGGAGGTCGCCGGCCGGGCAAACCACCCGGGAGAGGGCAACGTCGTCGACCAGCACCTCGTAGATGCCGGCGGTGCCCTCGGTGTGGTCGACGCCGAGGGCGGTGGACGCATTTCCCTGCGGGTCCAGGTCGATCACGAGCACGCGCAAACCGTGCTGAGCCAGCGCCGCACCGATGTTGACCGCGGTCGTGGTCTTCCCGACGCCGCCCTTCTGGTTGGCGACGACGAGCACCCG
>JBBSGC010000134.1:0-4176 GCA_038254525.1 Propionibacteriales bacterium
CACCGCACACACCAGCCAGAAGGCGAGGAAGACGTCGAGCAGCGCCAACCGCGACAGCACGAAGTGCAGGCCGTCGAAGGTCAACAGCAGGCCGGCCAGACAGCCGATCAGCGTCGAGCCGCTGAGCCGGCGCACGAGGCGAGCCAGCACGAGGATGGTCAGCGCGCCGAAGACGGCCGCTGACACCCGCCAGCCGGTCGGGTTCATGCCGAACAGCCACTCACCGGCGCCGATCATCCACTTGCCGACCTCGGGGTGCACCACCTCGGCGGGCTGGTCGGTGAAGATCCCGTGTACGTGACCGGCCAGGATCTTGTCGTCGGCGCCGTCGACGTACTCGCGGACGTAGCCGAAGTTGACCAGCGACCAGGCGTCCTTGGCGTAGTAGGTCTCATCGAACAGGACGGCGTGCGGTTGCCCGAGATGCCACAGCCGCATGGCCAGCGCGAGCGCGAAGACTGCCAGCGGCCCGAGCCAGCCCACCAACCGGTTCGACCCCGCCGTGCGCGCGGTGAACCTGTGCTGCAGGTCCGGGTAGGTCCGCCCGCCACGGCCGGCGCCGATCACCGCAGTGGCCGCCGGCGCTGGCGTCCGGGTGGCCGGCAGCGAGCGCCGCTGCGTCCACCCCGAGACCGTCATGGGGTGCAATCGTAGGCGATTCGGCGCCTGGACCGCCCCGCTCGCCGGCTGCCACGATGGGCCGGTGAGCGAGCCCGCGACCCTGGTCCTGGCCGCGACGCCGATCGGTCGGCCAGACGACGCATCGCCCCGGCTGGTCGCGGCCCTTGGGCAGGTCCCGGTGGTCGCTGCGGAGGACACCCGCCGGCTGCGCCGCCTCGCCGAGCGCCTCGGCGTGACCGTCACGGGCCGCGTCGTGTCGTACTTCGAGGGCAACGAGACCCGGCGCACCGCCGAGCTCGTCGACGCGCTCCGCGCCGGCGAGTCGGTCCTGCTCGTCACCGACGCCGGCATGCCCAGCGTCTCCGATCCCGGCTACCGCCTCGTCGCCGCCGCCCTCGAGGCGGGCATCCGGGTCACCGCGCTGCCGGGCCCGTCCGCGGTCCTCACCGCGCTTGCCGTCTCGGGTCTGCCTGTCGACCGTTTCTGCTTCGAGGGCTTCCTGCCCCGCAAGGCAGGGGAGCGTGCTCGCCGGCTCGAGGAGCTGGCCGGCGAGCGGCGCACGATGGTGTTCTTCGAGGCGCCGCGCCGCACAGCGGCAACGTTGCGCGCGATGGCCGTGGCGTTCAGCGGCGAACGGGCCGGGGCGGTGTGTCGCGAGCTGACCAAGACCCACGAGGAGGTGCGCCGCGGCCCGCTGTCCATGCTCGGCGACTGGGCCGAGCCGGGGATCCGCGGGGAGGTCACGATCGTCGTCGGCGGCGCGAGCGCCGAGGCCGCCGAGCTCGACGACGGGCAGCTGCGCGCCCGAGTGGCCGAGCGGCAGGCCGCCGGTCTGTCGAGGCGCGACGCGGTCGCCGCGGTGGCGCACGCGTCCGGCACCCGCCGCCGCCACGTCTACGACGCCGTCCACCGGCCACCGGCGGGAAACACCGACGACTCGGCCGGCTGACCGGGCCTAGGGTTGATCCATGTCCTCGGCAGCACAGCCCTCGGCAGCGCGGAAGGCTTTCTACATCACCACGCCGATCTACTACGTGACGGCGATGCCCTCGATCGGCAACGCGTACACGACCGTCGCGGCAGACGTGGTCGCCCGGTGGCACCGGCAGCGCGGTGAGGAGGTCGTGTTCCTGACCGGCACCGACGAGCACGGCCAGAAGGTGCTCGAGGCCGCATCCGCGCACGAAACCTCGCCGCAGGACTGGACCGACCGGCTCGTCGAGACCGAGTGGAGGCCGGTGCTGGAGGTGGTCGGCGCCAGCCACGACATCTTCATCCGCACCACAGACCCGGTGCACGAGCAGCGGGTGCAGCAGTTCTGGCAGCGTCTCTACGACGCCGGTGACGTCTACGAGGGCACCTACGAAGGCCCGTACTGCATCGGCTGCGAGGAGTTCAAGCTGCCCGGGGAGCTCACCGTCGACGATGACGGCGTCCAGCTCTGCCCCATTCATGAGCGCCCGGTCGAGCACTTGTCGGAGACCAACTACTTCTTCGCGCTGAGCAGGTACACCGACCGGCTGCTCGAGCTGTACGACCGGAACCTGATGTTCGTGCAGCCGGACAGCGCCCGCAACGAGGTCGTGGCGTTCGTGCGCCAGGGGCTGCAGGATTTGTCGATCTCGCGGTCGAGCTTCGACTGGGGAGTCCCGGTGCCGTGGGACCCCAAGCACGTCTTCTACGTGTGGATCGACGCTTTGCTCAACTACGCGACCGCGGTCGGTCTCGGTGCCGAAGGAGCGGACGCCGCGACCTTCGCGCACACCTGGCCGGCCGACGTGCACCTGGTCGGCAAGGACATCTTGCGCTTCCACGCCGTGATCTGGCCGGCCATGCTGATGGCCGCCGGCATCGACGCGCCTCGGCAGGTCTTCGCCCATGGCTGGCTGCTCGTCGGTGGCCAGAAGATGAGCAAGTCCAAGGTGACCGCCATCCACCCCAGCGAGGTCGTCGACACCTTTGGCTCCGACGCCTACCGCTACTACTTCCTCAAGGCGATCGCGTTCGGCTCCGACGGGTCGTTCTCCTGGGAGCACCTGAGCGCGGTCTACACCGCCGAGCTGGCCAACGGTCTCGGCAACCTGGCCTCGCGGACCACCTCGATGGTCGGCCGCTACTTCGACGGGATGCTGCCGGAGCCGGGCCGTCCCGGGCCGGCCGAGGACGTGCTGACGAGCGAGCTGGCCAGGACGGCGACAGTGGCCGACGCGGCGGTCGACCGGTTGGCCCTGCACGAGGCGATCGGCTCGGTCGAGGCGTTCGTCGGCAAGGTCAACGGCTACCTGAGCGAGCAGGAGCCGTGGCAGGTGGCCAAGGACGAGTCGCCGCAGGGCCGGGAGCGCCTGGCGACGATTCTCTACACCGCCGCGGAGTCGCTGCGCGCCGTGGCGGTGCTGCACGCGCCGACGATGCCGAAGGCGGCGACCACGCTGTGGGAGTCACTCGGCGCCGGCGACCGGCTCGGCCCGCTGGCCGCGCAGGACGTACGGGACGCCGGCCGCTGGGGGCAGCTGCCGCCCGGCGCCCGGCTCACCAAGACCGCGCCGCTGTTCCCGCGGCTTACCGACGACACGTGAGCGGCAACCGCCCGCCCGAACCGGAGCCCTTGCCGCTGCCCGTCGTCGACAACCACTGCCACCTCGACATCGCCCGCGGCGACGAGCGGCTGAGCGTCGACGAGGCGGTGGCGGCCGGCGCGCGCGTCGGCGTTGCGCGGATCGTGCAGATCGGTTGCGACCTGCCCGGCGCCAGCTGGGCGGTCGAGACGGCGGCGGCACACCCGGCAGTCGTGGCCGGCGTGGCGCTGCATCCCAACGAGGCTCCCCGCCTGGCCGCGGCCGGCTCGCTCGACGAGGCACTGCGCGAGATCGAGGCACTGGTGGCATCCAGCCCTCGGGTGCGCGCCGTCGGTGAGACCGGGCTCGACTACTTCCGCACCGGGCCAGAGGGGCGAGCCGCGCAACACGAGTCGTTTCGCGCCCACATCGCGCTGGCCAAGGCCTACGACAAGACGCTGGTGATCCACGACCGCGACGCCCACGCCGACGTGCTGCGCGTGCTCGATGACGAGGGGGCGCCGCAACGCACGGTGCTGCACTGCTTCTCCGGCGACGCCGACTTCGCTCGGGACTGTCTCGACCGCGGGTGCTGGCTGAGCTTCGCCGGCACGCTGACCTTCGCCAACGCCGGCGCGCTGCGCGAGGCACTGGCGGTGGTGCCCGCCGACCGGCTGCTCGTGGAGACCGACGCCCCGTATCTGGCCCCGATGCCCTACCGGGGCCGGACGAACGCGTCCTACCTGGTGCCGCTCACCGTCCGGGCGATGGCCACGCTGCGAGGCGCGGACCTCACCGAGCTGTGCGCCGCCCTGGACGCCAACACCGACGCGGCCTATGGCGGCCGCTGGTAGCCCCCTCCGCACCGTCGAACAAGATCCCCTCGGCACCATGCGTCACCCCAGTCACGACTTGGCGACCGGCTGAGCGTGACCGGTTTGTTACCTGGCGAGCCAGTCGTTATGGTCGGGGGCTTGTTGGCCGGGTCCTGGGGGGAGCG
>JBBSGC010000135.1:0-4162 GCA_038254525.1 Propionibacteriales bacterium
CAGGTCACGGTAGCTGCGCCCGAGCCGCCACGAGCCCAGGTGCAGCTCGTAGATGCTCATCGGACGAGCTTGCCAGCCACCCTCCGCGCGGGTCGCCAGCCACCGCTCGTCGCTCCAGGTGTAGGCGCTGGTGTAGACGCGCGACGCCGTCGCCGGCGGCGCCTGCGTTGCGGACGCCATCGGGTCGGCCTTCTCGCGCCACGTGCCATCGGCTCCGAGCACGGCGAACTTGTAGAGCGTGCCGTCGCCCACGTCGGGGACGAACAGCTCCCAGACGCCCGAGGAGCCGAGCATCCGCATCGGGTGGGCCACGCCGTTCCAGCCGTTGAGGTCGCCGGTCAGCCGCACGCCGCGGGCGTTGGGCGCCCACACGGTGAACGCCGTGCCGGTGACCTGACCCGCCGGTGAGTCGTAGCTGCGTACGTGCGCCCCGAGCGCCTCCCACAGCTGTTCGTGCCGGCCCTCGCCGATCAGGTGGACGTCGACCTCGCCAATCGACGGCAGAAAGCGGTAAGGGTCGTCGACCCGGTGCGGCACCCCGTCGCCATAGCTGACCAGCAGCCGGTAGTCGACCACCGAGTCGCGGTCGAGTGTCCCGGTCCATACCCCGGCGCGCTCGTGTCGCAGCTCGACCAGACCGCCCTCGTGCTCGACCTGTACGGCGGCCGCGAGCGGGCGCAGGGCCCGGATTGTGAGCCGGCCGTCCTCGAGGTGCGGACCGAGGACCGAGTGCGGGTCATGGTGCGCACCACCGGCGAGTCGCTCCAGCGACCCCGGGTCGACCAGCGGAGAAGTGCTCATGGCCGGGGAGTCATCTCCGCGTCCGGGGCCGGTCATCGGGCGGCAACCAGGCGGTCGAGGGCACCCATCGGGATGTCCACCCAGTCGGGTCGGTTCCGCGTCTCGTAGGCCACCTCATAGACCGCCTTATCCATCTCGTAGGCCCGGAGCAGGGTCGGGTGACCGGCTGCCTGCGGCGCGTGCGCGGAGTAGCCGGCGAGGAACGCCGCCTGGTTGCGGGCGGTCCACTCGGCCACGCGGTGCGCGCGCTGGTTGTCGCTGGACTCCGGCAGCACGACCGAGTTCGCTGCGTAGTCGAACGACCGCAGCATGCCGGCGACGTCACGCACCGGGGAGTCGAGCCCGGTGCGCTCGGCCAGCAGCTTGCCCGGCTCACCCTCGAAGTCGATGATCTTCCACCCCTCCACGGCACGCAGCGCCTGGCCCAGGTGCAGATCGCCGTGGACCCGCTGCACCTGCACCGGTTCGGCCAGCTCCGCCACCGCGTCGTAGACGCCCGCCAGCGCGCCGGCGTGCTTGGTCAGTCCGGGCGCAGCGGTGGCAGCCGCCCGCAAGCGGGTCCGCAACCGCTGGGCCAGCTCGACCAGCTCGGCCGGTCCCCACTCGGCAGTGGGCAGGACCCGGGCCAGCGCCTGGTGCAGGTGCGCGGTGGTTGCACCCAACCGCTCGGCCTCGCCGGCGAAGTCGCCGCCGACCTCGTCGGCGTAGAGGTCGGCCTCGATCAACAAGTCACGCACGCTGGCTCGTGCGTACTCCCAGCCGTCGGTGGCGGTGCGCAGGTAGTCCTGCAGCATCGCCAAGTCGTAGCTGCCCTCGTCCGGCGCGGCGGCAGTGCTGACCCAGCCGCGCAGGGCAGCGATCGATGTGGAGCCGGCGCGGGTCAACGCCTCGTGCACAGCGATGTCCGGGTTCCGGCCGCGCTCCACCTTGCGGAACACCTTGAGCAGAAGGCCGTCGCCGACGATCAGGGCGGTGTTGCTCTGCTCACCGAGCAGGGGCCGCGAAGCTACGTCGCGAGGCAGGTCCAGCGGGCCGGTCACCGTGTGCTCGAGACCACCCCCGGACGGTTCACCGGTGAACCCATGCAGCAGGGCCGCGACCGCCGCCGTGTCGCGTAGCGCGTCATAGCCGAACAGCTGTCCTTCGGTGGGGTCGTCCACGACGCGGACCAGGTCCGCGGCCGACTCCTCCCGCGGCTGCCGGTAGTAGGCCAGCGGCAGCGAGTAGGTGAGCGAGCTGCCCTCGGTCTCCACCGTCACCAGCTCGACCCGGACCCGCGGCCCGTCCGCCGCGGCAGCCCGTAGCCAGGGCAGCACGCTGAGCCGACGGACTTCGGAGGTGCCGCCCTTGCCGGCGAACCAGCGCTGGTCGCGCAGGTAGCCCAGGAGGTCGTCGGAGCATGGTGCGCTCATCGGGGAGCCGCCGTCGAGGCCGTCGAGGTCAGCCGGAACCAGTAGAAGCCGTAGCCGCTCAACGTCAGCAGATAGGGCAGCTCGCCGATGGGCGGGAACGTGACACCGCCCAGCGTCTCGACCGGTGCGGTCCCCGCGTACGCCCGCAGGTCGAGCTCGACGGGTTGTGGGAACCGGGAAAGGTTGTTGACGCACAGCACCACGTCGTCGCCGTGCGAGCGCAGGTACGACAGCACGGCGGGATTCGACCCGCCCAGGTCGGTGAAGCCGCCGAGCCCGAACGCCGTGTGTTGCTTGCGGATCGAGATCATCCGCTGCGTCCAGTGCAGCAACGACGAGGCGTTCGCCAGCTCCGCCTCCACGTTGACCGCCTGGTAGCCGAAGACCGGGTCCATGATCACCGGCAGCGACAGCCGTCCCGGCGTCGCCATGGAGAACCCTGCGTTGCGGTCCGGTGTCCACTGCATCGGTGTGCGCACGCCGTCTCGGTCACCGAGCCAGATGTTGTCCCCCATCCCGATCTCGTCACCGTAGTAGAGGACGGGTGACCCGGGCAGGCTGAGCAACAGTGCGGTGAAGAGCTCCATCTGGTTGATGTCGTTGTCGAGCAACGGCGCGAGCCGCCGGCGGATGCCGATGTTGGCCTTCATGCGGGGGTCCTTGGCGTACTCGCCCCACATGTAGTCGCGATCCTCGTCGGCGACCATCTCCAGCGTCAGCTCGTCGTGGTTGCGCAGGAAGATGCCCCACTGGGCGTGCTCGGGGATGGCCGGTGTCTGCGCGAGGATCTCCGAGATCGGGTAGCGCGACTCCCGGCGCACCGCCATGAAGATCCGCGGCATGACCGGGAAGTGGAAGCACATGTGGCACTCGTCGCCGCCGACCGAGAAGTCGCCGAAGTAGTCGACGACGTCGCTCGGCCACTGGTTGGCCTCGGCCAGCAGCACCCGGCCGGGATAGTGGTCGTCGACGTAGGCGCGCACCCGGCGCAGGAACTCGTGGGTCTCGGGCAGGTTCTCGCCGTTGGTTCCGTTGCGTTCGTAGAGATAAGGCACCGCGTCGAGCCGGAAGCCGTCGATGCCCATGTCGAGCCAGAACGACAGCGCGTCGAACATCGCCTGGTGCACGGCCGGGTTGTCGAAGTTCAGGTCCGGCTGGTGGCCGTAGAACCGATGCCAGAAGTACTGCCCCCGCACCGGGTCCCACGTCCAGTTCGAGGTCTCGGTGTCGACGAAGATGACCCGGGCGTCCTGATAGCGGTCGTCGCGGTCGGACCACACGTAGAAGTCGCCGTACGGGCCTTCAGGGTCGGTACGCGAAGACTGGAACCACCGGTGGGCGTCGGAGGTGTGGTTCAGGACGAAGTCGACGATCACCCGCAGCCCGCGCTCGTGCGCTGCGTCGAGCAGGCGTCGAAAGTCCTCGATCGTGCCGATGTCGTCCGCCACGTCGGTGTAGTCGGCTACGTCGTAGCCGCCGTCGCGCAGCGGCGACGGGAAGAACGGCGGCAGCCACAGGCAGTCCACGCCGAGCCACTGCACGTAGTCGAGCTTGTCTGCCAGTCCTCGCAGGTCGCCAACCCCGTCGCCGCTGGAGTCGTGGAAGGAGCGGACCAACACCTCGTAGAAGACCGCCCGCTTGAACCAGTCGGGGTCGTCGGTGGTGCCGTGGATTATGGGTGACTCGCTCATCGCGGGGTCCTCCGCACGACTAGCACGTGCGCCGGCTCGGCTGCCGGGTCCAGGCGAACGTAGTTCGTCGCACCCCAGGTCCAGTGGGCGCTGGTCAACTCGTCACGCACCTCGAACGCCTCGTCCGCGGTCATGCCCAAGGCTGCCATGTCCAGCCGTACGGTCGCCTCCTGTGCCGCGTGCGGGTCCAGGTTGACCACGACGATCAGCAGGTCCTCGCCGTCGGGGGTCGGTGCCCGCTTGGACCAGCAGATGATG
>JBBSGC010000136.1:0-4139 GCA_038254525.1 Propionibacteriales bacterium
CGGTCGCGAGTTCATCCGGGTCTTCGAGAACGCCGAGCGGGAGGTGGTGGCCGAGGCGGGCTCCTCGGGCGAGCCCGTCGAGTTCCTGGTGCAGGGCACCCTTTATCCCGACGTCGTCGAGTCCGGTGGTGCTCTTGCCGGTGGGCTCAGTGGAGCGGCCAGCATCAAGAGCCATCACAACGTGGGCGGCCTCCCCGAGGATCTCCAGTTCACTCTGGTCGAGCCGCTGCGGACGTTGTTCAAGGACGAGGTGCGTGCAGTGGGGGAGCAGCTCGGCCTGCCGGCCGAGATGGTCTGGCGGCACCCCTTCCCCGGACCAGGCCTGGCGATCCGCATCATCGGCGCCGTCGACGCCGAGCGGCTGCGCATCCTGCGCGACGCCGACGCCATCGCGCGTGCGGAGCTGACCCGCGCCGGTCTCGACCGTGACATCTGGCAGTTCCCGGTTGTGCTGCTCGCCGAGGTGCACTCGGTCGGCGTCCAGGGCGACGGCCGCACGTATGGCTACCCCGTTGTGCTGCGCCCGGTCACCAGCGAGGACGCGATGACCGCGGACTGGGCGCGGCTGCCCTACGACGTGCTCGAGACGATCTCCACCCGGATCACGAACGAGGTCGCGGAGGTCAACCGCGTCGTCGTGGACATCACCAGCAAGCCGCCGGGCACCATCGAGTGGGAGTGAGCGTCAAGCAGAGCGGCTGACGCTGTACAGCCGGCGCTTGCTCCAGGTCGCGATCTCGCTGGCTGCCAGCGGCCTGGCGAACAGCTCCCCCTGCCCATGCGTGCATCCCAGTGCCGACAGCATCGTCTGCTGGCGGGGAGTCTCGATGCCCTCAGCGACCGTACGCAGGTCCAGTGCGTGCGCAAGCTCGACGACTGCACGGGTCACCCGCTCGGAGGCCCGGTCGCGCGCTAGGGCGGCGACGAACGACTTGTCGATCTTCAGCTCGTCGATGGGGTACTGGGCCAGCGCGGCCAGGCTCGAGTAGCCGGTTCCGAAGTCGTCGATGGCGGCCTTGACGCCGAGTGCACGGATCGCGCCGAGCCGCTCCCGTACTGCGTCCGGTTCGCTCATCAGCACCGACTCGGTGATCTCCAGGGTCAGCAGCACGGGGTCCAACCCGGTGGCTTCGAGTATCTCGAGGAGCGTCTCGGTGACCGACGGGTCCATGAGCTGGCGACCCGACACGTTCACGCTGACCGGCAGCGGCTGCGCCAGCTCACGGCTCCAGCGGACCGCCTGCTGGCAGGACTCGCGCAGCACCCAGGCGCCCAGCCGGCTGGCCAGGCCTGTGTCTTCGGCCAGCGGGATGAACTCGGCCGGGCTGACCGCGCCGAGCTTGGGGTGCGTCCAGCGCGCGAGCGCCTCCACCGCGTGCAGCCGGTTGTCGGCCAGCACCACCTGCGGCTGGTAGACCACCGACAGCTCACCGCGACGGATCGCATCCTGCAGGGCGCCGTGCATCGTGAGCCGGCGATGGGCGCGCGCCGACATCGCCGGCGCATAGGCCGCGATGGGGATCGACGCGCTGCGCGCGGCGGCGAGTGCCAGGGTGGCGTTTCGGAGCAGCCGGTTGGCCGCCTCAGCCGTGCGGGAGGTGCTGAGCCCACCGCGGTGGCTGGCCAGCCCGATTCGGGCGCTGATCGGTACGGGTGCCGAACGGATGCGGAAGTGCGCCGGGATGGCCGCCCGCAGCCGTCGGGCAACGATCTCGGCCTGTGCCGAAGTGGTGCCCGGCAGCAGGACGGCGAAGTCGCCGTTGTCTACGCGGGCCAGCCGGTCGCTGGGGCGAAGGGTGGCGCCGAGCCGTTCGGCGACCTCGATCAGGATGGGGTCCCCAACCAGCAGGCCGAGCGAGTCGTCGACCGCGCGCAGCCCCTGCAGCTCGAGCACCAGGATGCTCAACCGCACCGCCTTGTCGGCTTGCAGCACGGCTGCCACCTCGCGGGTGAACCAGCTGCGGTTGCCGACGCCGGTCAAGGCGTCGTTGTCCGCCCGGCGGACCAGCTCGTCGTGCAGGCGGCGCCGTTCGGTGACGTCGCGGATCAGGACGGTGAAGCCCGGCCGTCCTTGGAAGTCGCCAATCGAGAGCGACACGTCGATCGGGAACTCGGTGCCGTCGCGGCGCAGACCTCGGAGCTCGACCGTCTGGCCCACGAGCCGGGGAATCCCATCGGCGGCGAGCTTGGCGAGGTCGACGCGGTAGGCGGCGCTGTAGGCGGCGCGCAACGGCTCCGGAACGATGATGACCAGCGGCTGCCCCAGCGCCTGGCTGCGCGAATGGCCTAACAACCGTTCGGCGTCCTCGTTCCAGGCGGTGATCAGGCCGTCGGCATCTGCGGCGAGGATCGCGTCGGTGACGCGTGCATCTTCACCGGGCATTGGTCGAGCGTGGCATAGATGAGGTCACCGTGTGTGCTAGATGGCTGGACGCAGGGTCATTGCGACCGCCCGGAACGGAGCCCTCGCGGGTGCGCCGTCAAGGTGGTGTCCAAGGTCGGCGCCGGCGCGCAGTCGGCTCCGCGGACCGTCGTGACGTCTGCCGGGCCGGGCGTCGACTTCACCTGCCGGACCAGCCGGGTCTGCCGATGGGGCGACTATGCGGCGGCCACGCCGGACCCGGCCGCACCGCTTGGCGCCCGAACCGGTCGGGTCGTCGGGACCAGCCAGTACACGAGGGACGGACGGCTGGCTCCCCGAAGTGCCAACTGGCTGACCCGGAACTTCTCGTTCACTCCCTGAGGGCGCCTCGGTGCGGGAACCCGACAAGCGGTCGCCGCGTCTGAAAGCCGTGATGACCGCTCGCAGGTTGGCCCGCAACGTACTCGTTGCCGGCATGCTGCTGGCGGTGGTTGCGGCCTGCGGCACCGCCGCCAGTGGCGGCTCCGGCGGGTCCGCTCGTCCCACCGCGCAGCTCACCGGCCATGTGTTGGTGTCCCCGACCTGTCCCGTCGAACGCCCCGGCTCAGCGTGCTCGCCGGCCCCCGTGGCGGATGCACTGGTGCAGCTGATGCGCGGTGATGCGGTTGTGGCGCAGACGCGCACGTCGCCCGGCGGGGCCTTCCGGCTGACTGTCGACCCAGGCGCCTTCACGGTGCGGGTGTCAAACCCCGGGCGTTACCCGTCTCAGGCCACCCGTCAGGTGACGCTGACCAGCGGGGCGACGGCGACGCTGCGGCTGGTGCTCGACAGCGGGATCCGCTGAGCGGGACTCCCGGGTCAGGCCGCGATCTGGTCGCCGCGCCGGTGGCGGCTTCGCGCCGCCCGCAGCTCCCGGCGGCGGGCTCGGTCGTCGTCGCGACACAGCGCGTCGTAGTCCCTGGCCTGTCGCTCAGCGCTTCGGCGCTCTCGCCGCTCTTGGCGGCTGCGCTCCTGGCGCAGGACGCGGGCCAGCTCACGCCGGCTGCTGACCCGTTGCGGACGCGCTGGCAACCGGGCGGATGACTGGGCGGACTGCCCAGGTGTTGGCGCGGATACTCCTTTGGGTGCGCTGCCCCATCCGAGGGCTGGCGGTGCGTCGAGCCGGTAGGAGTGGCGGGTGGGCATGGTCCAGGTCAGGGTCGGGGCGTTGGCGCGTAGGAGGTCCAGGCCGTCGCCGACCAACTCGGGGCTGCTGGTCGCGACCGTGACCGCGGGATGGTGTTTGACGACGTGTGAGTTCCTGCTCAGCGACTCGCCGTTGTGACCGCTGGTGGTTCCGCCGTCTTGGGAGTCTTCGATGTGGTCGATGTCGACGGCCCGGCCTCCGGTCAGCCGGCAGCCCTGGTCGCGCCAGAGGACAAACTTGCGAAGGCTGCCGGTGTAGCAGCGGGTGGCGGCGTCCATGGCGACCAGCCGCCCATCGGCTGGGTCGCAGAACAGTCCGCGCAACACGGTGCCCTCGGCACGGTCGGCGATCTCGGTTGCCACGTCGGACGGGATCGCGCCGTAGCCGCGCAACAGCGCCGGTTCGGAGTCGATGCCGAGCAACGTCGCGGCAGAGATCACAATCTGCAGCTCAACCTTCGCCAGCAACCTACGCGTTAACCGCGCCGAGCGCGGAACGCGGTCAGGAGTATCGGGCGGGGGACCGGTGGTGAATCGCTGGCCGGCGTACGGCTCCGGCACGGCCAAGTCCCAGGGCAAGGGGTCGGGACTC
>JBBSGC010000137.1:0-4088 GCA_038254525.1 Propionibacteriales bacterium
GCCGCCCACCACGAGCAGAACCCGCTTGCCGTAGGCGCCGCCGATGAAGTCGACGCAGGCGTCAGCCAGCCCGGTGGCTGCCCGCTGCATCAGCGTGCCGGGGGGCAGCGTCGCGAGCAGGGCCGTCTCGGCAGCACGCACCTGCTGGACGGTGTGTGCCTGGCGCACTGCTCAGCCCTCTGCGACCACGACGGCCGAGGCGATGCCGCCGTCGTGTGAGATCGACAGGTGCCACCCGGCCACGCCCAGCTCGTCTGCGCGCCGACGCACCGTGCCGACCACCCGCAGCAGCGGTCTGCCGTCGGCATCGTTGACCACCTCGGCGTCCCGCCAGGACAAGCCGGCCGGAGCGCCCAGCGCCTTGGCGAGCGCCTCCTTGGCCGCGAACCGGCCCGCCAGCGAGCCCATCGGCAGCTCCCGCTCCCCCTCGGTGAACAGCCGCTCGCGCATCGCCGGAGTCCGCTCCATCGTCAATGCGAACCGCGCCACGTCGACCACGTCGACACCCACCCCGACGATCACCGAACGGCTACTCGACGGTGACGGACTTGGCCAGGTTGCGCGGCTGGTCGACGTCATGCCCGAGCAGCGTCGCCAGCTCGCACGCGAAGATCTGCAACGGGACAGTGGATACCAGCGGCTGCAGCAGCGTCGGCACCCGCGGCAGCCAGATCAGGTGGTCGGCGTAGAGCGTGACCTCGTCGTCGCCGTCCTCGGCCAGCACTATCGTGCGTGCGCCGCGAGCGCGAACCTCCTGGATGTTGCTGACCACCTTGTCGTGCAGCAGGTCGCGGCCCGGTGGCGGCACGATCACGAACACCGGTACGCCGCGTTCGATCAGTGCGATCGGCCCGTGCTTCAGCTCGCCCGCGGCGAAGCCCTCTGCGTGGATGTAGGCCAGCTCTTTGAGCTTCAGCGCCCCCTCGAGCGCCACCGGGTAGCCGACGTGGCGCCCGAGGAACAGCACCGAACGCGAGCCGACGAGCTCACCGGCCAACCGGCGTACCTCGTCGCCCTGCCCCAGCATCCGCCGGATGCCCTCGGGCACCTCCTCGAGCTGGCGCACGATCGAGGTGATCTCGTCGCCGAACTTCGTGCCGCGCACCTGGGCGAGGTAAAGACCGAGCAGGTAGCAGGCGACCACCTGGGAGAGGAAGGCCTTCGTGGACGCGACCGCGATCTCGGGACCGGCGTGGGTGTAGATGACGGCATCGGACTCACGAGGGATTGTCGAGCCGTTGGTGTTGCAGATCGCCAGCACCCGGGCGCGCTGGAGCCGGGCGTGCCGGATCGCCATCAGCGTGTCCATGGTCTCCCCCGACTGGCTGATCGCGACCACCAGCGTGGACCGGGCGAGGATGGGGTCGCGGTAGCGGAACTCGCTGGCCAGCTCCACCTCGCACGGGATCCGCGTCCAGTGCTCGATGGCGTACTTCGCCAGCAACCCGGCGTAGAAGGCCGTGCCGCAGGCGATGATGATCACCTTGTCCACGTCACGCAGCTCGCCGTCGGACAGCCGCATCTCGTCCAGCTGCAGGTTGCCCTCGGCGGTGTAGCGGCCGAGCAGCGTGTTGGCCACGGCCTGCGGCTGCTCCTCGATCTCCTTGGCCATGAACCACTGGTAGCCGCCCTTCTCCGCGGCGGCGGCGTCCCAGTCGACGTGGAACTCCCTGACCTGCGCCGGTGCGCCGGTGAAGTCGGTGACGACCACCGAGTCCGGGGTAATCACGACGACCTGGTCCTGGCCGAGCTCGATGGCGTCCCTGGTGTGCGCGATGAAGGCAGCCACGTCTGAGGCCAGGAAGTTCTCGCCGTCGCCACGGCCCACGACCAGTGGAGAGTTTCGCCGGGCGGCGACCACGAGGTCGGGCTGCTCGCCGTCGACGACCACGAGGGTGAACGCACCCTCGAGCACCTGACAGACCGAACGCATAGCCGCCGGCAGGTCACCGTCGGAGACGACGAGCTGCTCCTCGAGCAGGTGCGCCACCGCCTCGGTGTCTGTGTCGGAGACCAGCTCGTGTCCGCGTTCCTCCAGGCCGGCACGCAGCGTCGCGAAGTTCTCGATGATGCCGTTGTGCACGACCGCGACCTGCCCGGTGCAGTCCATGTGCGGATGGGCGTTGCGGTCGTTGGGTGCCCCGTGGGTCGCCCAACGGGTGTGGCCGACACCCGTGCACGACGGCGGCAGCGGCTGCTCGCCGATCGCCTTGTCGAGGTTGGCCAGCTTGCCGGCCCGTTTCACGACCGCGACGCTGCCGCCGTCCACCATGGCCACGCCGGCGGAGTCGTAGCCCCGGTACTCCAGCCGCCGCAGGCCGTCGATCACGACGTCCAAGGCCTGCTGGGCGCCCACGTACCCAACGATGCCGCACATGGCGGCCAGCCTACCGACGTCGGCGGTGTCTCCGGGTGCACCACGAGCACCGGGACCACGGGTGACAATGGGCGCCATGCCCGACTCCCCCTACGTCGAGCTCGATCGCGAGGCCTGGGCGGCACTGGCCGAGACCACCCACCAGCCGCTGTCGGCCACGGAGGTGGCGCGGGTTCGCGGGCTCGGCGACGAGCTGGATCTCGACGAGGTGGCCTCGGTCTACCTGCCACTCAGCGAGCTGCTCAGCCTGCACGTGCGGCACGCCGCCGCGCTGCACCACTCGACCGAGGCGTTCCTGGGGCGGCCGCAGCCGCAGCGCACGCCGTTCGTGATCGGCATCGCCGGCTCGGTCGCGGTCGGCAAGTCCACGACCGCGCGGCTGCTCAAGGAGCTGCTGTCGCGGTGGCCGCAGCATCCCCGGGTGGAGCTGGTCACCACCGACGGTTTCCTGCTCAGCAACGACGAGCTCGACCGGCGGGGGTTGCTGCAGCGCAAGGGGTTCCCCGAGTCGTACGACCGGCGCGCGCTGCTGCGCTTCGTGATCGAGGTGAAGTCGGGCCGCGACGAGGTGCGTGCGCCGGTGTATTCGCACCTGCGCTACGACGTGACCGACGAGCAGGTGGCGCTGCACGGCCCCGACATCGTGCTGCTCGAGGGGCTCAACGTGCTGCAACCCGCCCGTGCCGGTGCCGACGGCCGGCAGGGGCTGGCGATCAGCGACTTCTTCGACTTCTCGGTCTACGTCGACGCAGCGACAGCCGACATCCGGCACTGGTACGTCGACCGCTTCCTGCGGCTGCGCGAGACGGCCTTCCGGGACCCCGACTCGTACTTCCGCCGCTACGCCGGGCTCAGCGCGCTCGAGGCGGCGGAACAGGCCGAGACGCTATGGGACACGATCAACGGTCCCAACCTGGCGCGCAACATCGCCCCCACGCGCTCACGGGCGTCGCTGGTGCTGCGCAAGGACACCGACCACTCGGTTCGCTGGATCCGCCTGCGCAAGCTGTGAGGGCGCGCGAGGCGCGCGCGGTGGCAACCAGCCAAGTCAACAACTCATCATTGTGCGTGCGGCCGACCGGGTGGGTCGGTTTCCAGAGTGCTCCAGGATGCGCCTGCGTCGGAGGTGTGCAGCAAGATCGTCAGCGACGAAGAGGCGGCCCCTCTCGTCCCCAGCGCGGCGTTGTCCGCCAACAGGATCCACCCCTGGTCGCCGAGGCTGTAGGTGCCCAAGATGTCTACGTAGCCACGTCCGTCGGTGACGTCCAGAGCGTTCGGCAAGGACGTCAGCCGAGCGGAGTTCCCTCGCCTGCCGCCCCCGAGTAGGGACTGGGTCTGCAGCGCCCAGGTCGAGTCCGACACCCCAATGATGGGCGGGGCAGGGAACCCGGTGATGAAGGTGCTGTCGCTGCCGGTCTGAGCGAGCGCCATCGTCCCTAGCGCACCCAGCGGATCCCCCGTCTCGGGGAAGGCCGGTCCCGGCCCAGGCTTCACCGGAGCCCGTCCCATGACGACGTCCCAGGTCGCACCGGCATCCTTGCTCTGCACAACCCCGTACAGCAGACCAGGGTTGGCGTGCGTCGACAGCTGGGTGTATTCCGCGGAGGACCAGACGTCTTGCCCGCTGCAGATGAGGTCGCTCCACACCGAGGCGTCGTCGGTGGCGTCGGTGGCGTCGGTGTTGCGGTACACCGACTGCCAGGTCCGGCCC
>JBBSGC010000138.1:0-4067 GCA_038254525.1 Propionibacteriales bacterium
CAGCAGCAGAGCGCGGCGTACCCAGGTCTGCGTCGCACCGGCGAGCCCGCACGCCGGAGTCACCACGAGGCGCCCGGCCAGCTGCTCGGCATCGACGCCGAGCGCGTCGAGGAAGCGCAGCAGGTCCTCGACCAGTGCGGTGTCCCGGACCTCGGCGGCCGGCTCGGTCGACGGCACCACTCCCGGCCACAGGTCGACACCGGCCTCCAGCGCCAGTGCCCAGTCGTCGACGGGGGTGACCAGGGCCGCGTCGTAAGCGATCGCGCCGAAGCCGGCACGCACGAGCAGTGGCACGGGGATGAGCGGCGCACACACATGCGCGACCGGGCGGGCCCCGGCGGCAACCACGGCGTCCACAACCGTCCGCAGCCCCGCCACGGCGACGGGTGCGTCGACGCTGCGGTGGCGACCGAAGCCGCTGGCGGTCGGCACGGCAGCGGCCAGCACGGCCGGCAACAGCGGTTCGTCGACCTGGACCACGACCTGAGCCCGTGGGACCCGCCGGCGCACGTCGTCGACGTGGACCAGGACTCCCTCGGCCAGGGACTCGGCCAGCTCCCGGCGGGCGCCGTGGTCGGCCAGCACCCGATCCCCGCGCGGACGCTCCATGGTCGCCGCCAGCGTCCACGGACCGGTGACCTGCACCTTGAGCGGGCCGACATAGCCCTGGGCGTGCTCCTCGAGCAGGTCCAGGTCCTGCGCCAGCAGCGACCGGGCCCGACGCTGGTCGACGCCCGGGCCGCCGGTGAGCCGCCACCCGGCCGGCTGCAGGTCGGCGCCAAGACCCACCAGCAGCGCCACCGCCCGGCCGGTCATCGTGGCGGCGGGGCCACGCGCGGGCAGCTCCGGCAGGTGCACGAAGTCGCTGAGCTCGTCGGTGACCAGGCGCACCGCCTCGGCCATGTCCGTGCCGGGCAGCGATCCGATCCCGGTGGCCACAACGGCTGGCGCGGTAGAGTCGCCGGCGCTCCCGGAAAGCATCATCTGTCGTGGCGCCCGGTGCGGCTGATCGTGGCGCTGCCCAGCACGCGGGTCCCGTCGTACAGCACGAGGGCCTGCCCCGGTGCGATCCCGTACGCCGGGTCGTGCAGCTCGGCGACCAACGGATCGTCCGCGCAGTGGTCGGTCGCCGGCAGGCGAACCGTGGCGCGGTGGACGTCCCCGTGCGCCCGCAGCTGCACCGTGCAGCGCAGCGGGCTCGCCGGAGCGTCGGCGCACCATCGGGGCGCGATCGCCTCGAGCCGGTGGACCGCCAGCTCCGCACGGCCACCGACGGTGACCGTTCCGTTGACCGGTTCGATCTCGAGCACGAAGCGCGGCCTGCCGTCGGCGGCCGGCACACCGAGCCGCAGGCCACGCCGCTGCCCGACTGTGTATGCGAAGGCGCCGTCGTGCGCACCGACCACCGCTCCCGTGGTGTCCACGAACTGCCCCGGCCGCGCGCCCAGTTGCCGATGCAGGAAGCCGGAGGTGTCGCCGTCGGCGATGAAGCAGACATCGTGGCTGTCGGGCTTGTCGGCGACCCGCAGCCCACGACTGGCGGCCTCGGCGCGCACGACCTGCTTGGGCGTGTCACCCAGTGGGAACATCGAATGCCGCAGCTGCGACTGCGTGAGCACGCCGAGCACGTACGACTGGTCCTTGCCGGCGTCGACGGAGCGGTGCAGCTCCATCGGACCGTCGGGACCTCTCAGCAGCTGGGCGTAGTGGCCGGTCACGACGGCCTCGAACCCGAGGGCCAGCGCCCGGTCGAGGACGGCGGCGAACTTGATCCGCTCGTTGCACCGCACGCAGGGGTTAGGGGTGCGTCCGGCCGCGTACTCGGCGACGAAGTCGTCGACGACGTCAGCGCCGAACCGCTCGCTGAGATCCCAGACGTAGAAGGCGATGTCGAGTACGTCGGCGGCCCGCCTCGCGTCACCGGCGTCCTCCAGAGAGCAGCAACCGCGTGCACCGATGCGGTAGGACTGCGGGTTGCGCGACAGCGCCAGGTGCACACCGGTGACGTCGTGACCGGCGTCGACTGCACGAGCCGCAGCCACGGCCGAGTCCACTCCGCCGGACATCGCGGCGAGCACCCGCATCTCAGCGCCCCTCGGCATCGCTGAGGCCGGCGGCGCGGGCGCGCTCGACGGCGCCGGGAAGGGCGGTCACCAGTCGGTCGACGTCTGCTCGGGTGGAGGTGTGCCCCAGGCTGAGGCGCAGCGACCCCCGGGCCTGCGCCTCGCTGCGTCCCATCGCCAACAGCACGTGGCTCGGCTGCGGCACCCCGGCGGTGCACGCGGACCCGGTCGAGCACTCGATGCCCACGGCGTCGAGCAGCATGAGCAGCGAGTCACCCTCGCAACCGGGGAAGCTCACGTGCGCGATGCCGGGGAGCCGGTGGGTGGGTCCAGGGGCCGGGTCGCCGTTGAGCACGGCGTCCGGAACTGCGTGCTGGAGCCGCTCGAGCAGGTCGCAGCGCAGCGCTTCCAGGCGAGCCGCCTGGCCGGCCTGCCGCCGGACGGCGAGCTGCACCGCGCAGGCAAACGCGGCTATCGCCGGCGCATCCAAGGTGCCCGAGCGGATCTGCCGCTCCTGGCCACCGCCGTGCAGCAGCGGTGCGACCTCGACCTCCCGGCGCACGAGCAGTGCGCCGATACCGACCGGACCACCGATCTTGTGCGCCGTCACCGTCATCGCGTCGAGCGCGCTCGCCTCGAAGTCGAGGGGTAGCGCACCGACCGCCTGAACGGCGTCGCTGTGCACGGGGATCCCGTGGTCGTGGGCGAGCGCGACCACCTGCGCGACCGGTTGGACGGTGCCGACCTCGTTGTTGGCCCACATACAGGTGACTAGCGCGACCTGGTCCGCTTCGCCGTGCAACCGGGCCGCCAGGTCGTCGAGCCGCAGCCTGCCCTGCTCGTCGACGTCGAGGAAGTCGACGTGCAGCCCGGCGCTCTTGTCCAGCCACTCCAGCGAGTCAAGGACTGCGTGGTGCTCCACGGCGGGTGCCAGCACGCGTACTCGCGACGGGTCGGCCGCCCGACGTGCGGTGGCGATCCCCTTGGCCGCCAGGTTGTCCGCCTCGGTGCCCCCAGAGGTGAACACGACGTCACCCGGCCTGGCGTGCAACGCGTGGGCGATCGACTCCCGGGACTCCTCGACGACGCGGCGCGCGCTGCGGCCGGACCCGTGCAGGCTCGACGGGTTGCCGAGTCGGCGCAGGTGCTGGACGAGCACGTCGACGACCTCCGGCAGGACCGGGGTCGTGGCGGCGTGGTCGAAGTACGCAACCGGGGTGTCGGCTGGCGGTGGCATGGCCCGGTCAGCCTATTCGGCCGTCGAGCGCCGGCTGCCAACGGTGCCCGGGGTGCAGCCGAGCGACGGTCTCGCGCAGCCACCGAGCCGCTGGCTCGTCCAGCAGCGGCAGGGCCGCGTCCAGGTCCTGGTCGTCCTTCAGACGGGCCAGCTTGGCCTTGAACGCCAGCACGATCTCCGGGCGCAGGTAGCGCACGCCGTCGGCCTCCCAGGTCACCTCGTCCAGAGGCGCCGTGATGCCTGCGTCGCGACGGAAGACCCAGTCGCCGTCGGCGTCGGCGGTGGTGACCACATCGGCGAGCCAAGGCGCCCAGGCATGCTCGCGCAGCCACACCTGGTCCGCCCACTCCGGCAGCTCCGGCTCGTCGGCGCTCAGCGCCTTCCACATCCAGTGGCCGACCGCCCAGCAGTGGTACGCCGGGTCGGCGTGCGCTCGCAGGCTGGGCACGTCCCGTCGGAAGATCGCCACGTCGATGTCCTCATGCCGGCGTGGAATCGAGGTGAACGCCTCGATCGCCCAGCCACCGGCGACCCACCAGGGTCTCCCCCATCCCGCCAGCGCCACGGCCGCGCGCCGTGGCGTCCACGGCCGCCACGGACCGTACAGCCGTTGGAAGGCCCGCTCCTCGGGGTCCTCGACCTCCGGCAGCTCGGGCACGGCGGCCATCCTGCCACTGGGGAAGGTTCCACCATTCCAGAAGCAGCACAGGGGTCCCCTACGCCAATAGGTTTGTCGTTGGGGACCCCAGTGCTCGCCTGGTGGGACC
>JBBSGC010000139.1:0-4015 GCA_038254525.1 Propionibacteriales bacterium
ACCGGCCGGAGCGGGGCCTGCGGCCGGCATTGCCGCGGGCATGCAGCACGTGGACGCCCCCTGGGTCGTGCTGCTGGCCGGCGACCTGCCCTACGTCGGGGGCGGCACCGTCGACCGGCTGCTCGGCGCCGTCGCCAACGGTTGCGGCGCGGTGCTCGTCGACGGCCACGGCCGCCGGCAGCTGCTGAGCGCCGCCGTCTCCTCGGCGGCCCTGCGTCGTCGGCTGGCCACCCGCCCGAGCTGGCGAGACGCCGCCGTGCACGAGCTGCTCGGAGCGCTGCGACTTCGGGAGGTGGCTACCTCCGGGTCGGAGGCCGACGACGTCGACGTACCCGCCGACCTGCCGCGACACCACCTGCCGGCCCCGGGCGCGGGCGTGCCGGGAGGTGTGCGGTGACGCTGGAGGAGTGGGCGTCCGCCGTCCAGGTTGAGCTGGGCACCGAGCTCGACCTCGACCTGCGGCTGGTGCTCGACGTCGCCCGAGACGCCGCTCACGCGGTGCAACGACCGGCCGCACCGGTGACCACGTTCTTGATGGGTTATGCGGCCGCGCTGCGGGGCGGCAGCGCCAGCGACGTAGCGGATGTCGCGCTGGTCCTCACCCGGATGGCGGCCCAGGCGGCCGGAGAGCAGGCCTGACGGTGCGGGCGGTTCGGTGCAAGGGAGCGGGTGGCGTCGACGTCCTGCAGATCCAGGAGCTGCCGGACCCGGCGCCCGCCCATGGCGAGGTGGTCATCGACGTCGCCGCTTCCGCGGTCAACCGGGCCGACCTGCTGCAGAGGCAGGGCCGTTACGCGCCACCACCGGGCACCACGGACGTGCTGGGCCTGGAGTGCTCCGGCGTCGTGCGTGCGGTCGGCTCCGGTGTCACGCGGTGGTCGGCCGGCGACCGGGTGGTCGCGTTGCTTTCCGGAGGCGGCTACGCCGAGCAGGTGGTGGTCGCGCAGGGGCAAGTCATCGGCGTGCCGCCAGGGGTGGCCTTGGACGTGGCCGCCGCCCTGCCTGAGGTGACGGCCACCGTGTGGTCCAACGTCTTCATGCTGGCCGGCCTGCACGCCGGTGAGACGCTCCTCGTGCACGGCGGGGGCAGCGGGATCGGGACGATGGCCATCCAGCTGGCCAAGGCCGCCGGCGCCCGGGTCGCGGTCACCGCGGGGACCTCGGCGAAGCTCGATCGCTGCGTCGAGCTCGGCGCCGACATCGTCATCAACTACCGCGACAGCGACTTCGTCGCCGTGCTGCTCGAGGCAACCGACGGCGCGGGCGCCGACGTCATCCTCGACAACATGGGCGCGTCCTACCTATCGCGCAACGTGTCAGCACTGGCGACGGCCGGCCGGCTCGTGGTGATCGGCCTGCAGGGAGGGGCCAAGGCCGAGCTCGACCTGGGCGCCCTGCTCACCAAGCGCGCGGCCCTGCTCGCCACCTCGCTGCGTAGCCGCCCGGTCGAGGAGAAGACCGCGATCATGGCCAGCGTCGAGGAGCACGTCTGGCCGTTGGTCGAGAGCGGTGCGGTGCGCCCGGTCGTACACCGCAGCTTCGCGCTCGACGACGTAGGCGCGGCACACCAGCTGGTCGAGGATGGCGACAACGTCGGCAAGGTACTGCTGCGGGTGCGAGGTTAGGCTGACCGGTATGAGTGAGCCGAGCGCGGGAGACAGCTCCGTCGAGTCCGAGCAGCCCGTGCTGATCGTGGGTCCCGACGGCACCACGGTGGCGGGGCCACCCGCCGACGCCCCGCCGACCGACGAGGCGGTCAGATCGGTGACCGATCTGGTCGAGCAGCCCGCCAAGGTCATGCGGATCGGCAACATGATCCGCCAGCTGCTCGAGGAGGTGAAGGCGGCACCACTCGATGACGCCAGCCGCGTCAGGTTGCGGGAGATCCACACCGCCTCGATCAAGGAGCTGGAGGAGGGGCTGGCGCCCGAGCTGGTCGAGGAGCTCGAACGGCTGTCGCTGCCCTTCGCCGACGGCACGCCCTCGGATGCCGAGCTCCGGATCGCCCAGGCCCAGCTGGTGGGGTGGCTCGAGGGCCTTTTCCACGGCATCCAGACCGCGATCTACGCCCAGCAGATGGCCGCCCGGGCGCAGCTTGAGCACATGCGTCGCGCGCTGCCCGGGCCCGTCCCGGGGATGGGCCCGTCACCGATGGGTCAGCCGGGAGAGGAATCCGGACAGAGTCATGGTGGCGGTATGTATCTGTGAGTAGGCTCACCGCGGCACTAGGTGACCACGGCAACGCTGGCTGATCGACGAAACGCGGACGTAGCCGGGTCCCGCCAGGCTCTCCGGGGGACTCTTGCAGATCAGCATTCGGGCCGGTGCGCCGCCCCGCGAACCTCAGGTCACCGGTGCACCGGCGTGCGCCCGTGAGCCGCAGCTGTTCTTGCACCCCACGCTGGAGGTGACGCCGTCGCGTTCCCGCGTTCCCCGCGTCGAGTGGGCGGCCTACCTCGAACGACTCGAGCGGGTCCGCGCTGCCTGCGCCGCGTGTCCCGCGTTTGCTGACTGTCTCTACACCGCGGTGGCCCAGGTCGACGTGGCCGGCTTCATCGGGTGCACCACACCGGCCGAGCGCAAGCAGATCCGCCAGCTGCTGGGGGTGTCGGTCGCGCCCGAGGACCTCGACGCGGCCGCCGGCGTACGCGGAGAACGCCGACCGGTCGACCACGAGACAGTGCTCGCGGTGCGAGCAGCCTTTCCCGAGGAGCCGCTCGAGGAGCTGGCCGCGCGGCTGGAGTGCTCGCTGTCGACCGTCAAACGGCACCTGCGGCGGGCCCGGAAGGTCTCCGGTGGCCGGACCGCTGACGACCCCGGCAACGAGGCCGCAACCCAGCGGGCCGAGACCTCCGACGGGCGCCGGCCCACGGTGGCCGAGGTGTTGGACGCCTTCGACCGCGTCGTGGAGGCCCAGCGCCGGTGATGGCCGCCTAGAACCACCGCTCGAGCTCGACCACGACACCGTCGTCTTGCACCGAGGCGGTGACGTCATCGGCGGCCTCCTGCACCGGCAGCGGTGAGTCACCCATCGCGACGCCGCGCCCGGCCCAACGCAGCATCTCCAGGTCGTTGCTGCCGTCCCCGATCGCCAGCACGTCGGCCCGCTCGACTCCCAGCCGCTCTGCCACTGACGCCAGCCCACTCGCCTTCGAGACACCGGCCGGCGCCAGGTCCAGCCAGGCCGTGTAGCCGACGAAGTAGTTGATGCCGGTCAGGCCTAGCCGCTCGCTCAGGTCCGCGAACTCCTCGGCGGACTGGCCGGGGCTGCGGATGATCACCCGGGTCACCGGCTGGGCGACCAGCTCGTCCACGCTCTGCACCGTCATCTCGCCATTGATCTCGCCGTCGGGGAACGCCTTGTTGATGCGGTATCCCCGGCCGATCTCCTCCACGGCTACGGCCGCATCGGGGACGTGCTCCAACAGCAGCTTGACCGTCTCCCGGGCGTCGAATGTCACCGTCGACAAGATCTCGACCGGAGAGTACGAGAACGTCACTGCCCCGTTGCTGGCCACTGCGCACCCCTTGGTGAAGCCGAGCTTGCCTGCGGCGTCCATCACCCCAGGCACCGACCGCCCGGTCGAGATCACGACGGGCAGGCCGCCCTCGGCGACCTGCCGGACGGCCGTGCGCACCGCCGGCGACATCGTGTTGTCGTAGTCGACAAGCGTGCCGTCGACGTCGAGAGCGACCAGCCGCGGCCGGAAGCCGTCGGTCACGCGGCGGGCTCGAGCACTGAGCGTCCGCCGAGATAGGGCCGCAGGATCTCGGGCACCCACACCGACCCGTCGGCCTGCTGATGGTTCTCCAACAGCGCCACTATGGTGCGGGTGCTGGCCATCAGGGTGCCGTTGAGCGTGGCGACCGGCTCGGTGCCCGACCGCGTGCGGACCCTGATGTCGAGTCGCCGAGCCTGGAACTGGGTGCAGTTCGACGTCGACGTGAGCTCCCGATACCGGCCCTGGGTCGGGATCCACGCCTCGCAGTCGAACTTGCGGACCGCTGACGCCCC
>JBBSGC010000140.1:0-4006 GCA_038254525.1 Propionibacteriales bacterium
GTTCTGGACGCCGCGACCCGACGGGCCGACGAGGCGGCCGTTGAGCCCCTCGGTGCTCGCCTGCATCCGCCGCGACTGCGCGGTGTGGGCGTCGCCGCCGTCAGCGTGCTGCTGTGCGACACGGGCGACGCCGCCGATGCCCTCGTTGAGATTCACGAAGCGATCGGACCTCTCACTCTCCCCTTGTCGAGGGCCCCTGCAGAGCCCGCTGATGAACCATTGCGTCGACCGTAGAACGCCAAGGGGTCACCACCGGCGAAGGCGGCGAACCCCCCGCCGGGATCGGAGTCGTCCCCCGTTCGCACCGGCTGGTCGGCAACCCGCAGCCACCCCGCGCCCGCCGCCGGTGGTGACCCTCTGCGGTTCTATGGTCGACGACGTACCCGCCCGACCGAGCCGGAGGAATATCGCGATGGCATTGTTCGAGCACTACCCCGCGACCCCGGGGTCGATCAGCGCAGTGGCAGCCACCGCCGGCGCCGCCGCCACCAGCGCCCGGAGCCTTGGCACCGACGTCAGCTCGGCCTGCCAGGTGGCTTCCACCAACGTGTGGGGAGACCTGCAGCCGCCGATGGTGGCAGCGCCCCGGCCGGTGGTCAGCACCAGCACCCAGATCGCCGGCGCCGCGCTGGTGGCCCAGGGGGTCCTGAACCGCTGGTGCCAGGCGGTCACTGACTACAACGCGGGCATCGACGAGCTGAACGCGAGGTACGCGGCCGCGCAGGCCAACGACTTCGGCGTCGACGCCGACACGTACTTCGCCCACGGCACCGCGCCGATCGCGCAGAAGCAGGCGTCCTATGACCAGGCGGTGCGCAACGCTGACGCCAGCCTGCGGGCCAGCCTGTCGGCGGAGAAGGCGAAGCTCGACGCGGCACTGGACGCCGAGGCAACCACTGTCGCCTCGATGCTCGACACCGGTCCGACCGACGAGGTCGCCATGGCGCTGGTCGCCGGTGGCCACATCCCGCCCAACACCGTGGGTCTCGTCGGCGAGATCTGGAGCTCCCTGCGGGGCCAGGTGATCCCACCGACCACGATGGGCGGCTGGGGTGTCGGCCTGTGGGGCCTCGGCCGGGCCGGCTCGCTGTTCGGCCTCACCGCCAGCTGGATGAGCAAGGTCCAGTTCGGCCGGTTCTCGCCCCGCATCGCCGGCCGCTACGTCGCGGTGGATGCGCCCTGGTACACGACCGCGATGCGGGGCATGAAGGGCTCCAACTGGCAGGCGAAGCCCTACGCCAGCGTCACCCGCGCCAACTGGGCAGCTGCCGGCAAGTGGGTGGGTCGCGCCGGTGGCGTGCTCGGGATGGGCACCGCGGGCTTGAACCAGTGGACCCAGGACGCCAACCGCACTGATCTGGACACCGCCGCCAAGGTCGGCCGGGCTGCCACCCGCGGCGTGGTCGCCGGCGGCGCCGGCTGGGCCGGGGCGTGGGCCGGAGCACAGCTGGGCGCCGGGATCGGCACCGCGATCGGCGGTCCGGTCGGCACCGTCGTGGGAGGCTTTGTCGGCGGCGTCGTCGGAGGTGTGATCGGCTCCGGGATTGGCAACGAGGTCGCGGACCATGTGGTCGACTTCGCCGGCGACGTCGCCGACCAGGCGTCGCAGGTGGCCCACGCAGCGGTCGACGACGTCAAAGACGCCGCCGGAAAGGTCGCCGACTTCTTCGGGTTCTGACGACGGGAGCAGCGTGACGGGGATCCTGGTCCTGCTCGGCGGTGGCGCCCTGGTCGCAATCTCGGGGTGGTCCTGGGCCGGTCACACCCCCGCAGCGCGGTGGTGGGTCCGCCGCTGGGAGGCCGCTCCGCTTGCGCTCGGGATCGTGCCCGGGATCGGCCTGCTGCTCTTCGGTCTGGGGCTCTACGCCGTCGGCCCCGCTCCCCTACAGGTCATCGGTGGGCTGCTGTGGCTGGCGTCGTTTCCCGTACTTCTCGTCGGCTTCCTGACCCCGAGGTGGTGGGGACCCGGGTGGTACCGCGCGATGACCCCGCAGCAGCGCCGGGAGGCGATGCGCGACCCGATCGGGATGATGGTCGCTGCGGCTTCGGCTCCAGCGGCCGTCAGCAGCCGTGCCGAGGCGTCGTCATCATCGGTCGGCTCCTCGCCCGTGGTGGACCACTGGCGGGCCGGGTGGGTCCGCGACCCCGACAGTGACCAGCGCACGCATGCGCTCTCTCGCCGCGGCAGCGTCGACGGCACCCTCTCCTTGCACCGCGACGGCCTGGTGTTCGCCGCCACCGCGCGCGAGGACGCGCTCCGCCGGGAGCCGACCATTGTGGTGGTCGATGCAGGAGCCGTCCGCTGCGTGCGTACGATCGCTGCACGCGCCGGCGCCGATGGCGCTCCGCGGCCCGGTGTCCGGCACCGGTCGCTGTTCCCTCGCCTGCTGGTCGAGACCGACCGGGAAAGCCAGGTCTACGAGGTGGCCTTTGGTCGGGCGCCGCGCGCTGCCGCGGTGATCGAGGCGACGCTGAAGGGACGAACGAGATGAGCACCGGCCTCACCGGCTACGTACACCCCTCCGGCTTCAGCATGCCGGTGCCACCGGGCTGGGACACCGCAGAGGACCCGGCCCCCGGCGTGGCCCTTGTCGCCGCCGAGCCCGACAACGGGGGCTTCCGCGCGAACCTGGTCGTCACGGTCGACGAGCTGCCTGCGGACCTCGACCTCACCAGCTGGCAGGCCACCGTCGAGCCGATGCTAGGGACTGCGCTGCATGACTACATCCTGATCGACGCGGAGGAGACGCAGGTCCGCGGGCGGCCGACGTTCCGCCGGCTGGCGCACCATCTGGTCGAGAAGAGCGGCGCGGTGACGATGGAGCAGTGGGCGCACACCGAGGGCGCCACCGGCTACACGGTGACCGCATCGGTCGCCACGCTGGCCTATGCCAGCCTCGCCGACCTGTTCGCCGAGGTCGTCGACGGTTGGGAGCCGGCACCCGGCTCGGGGCATCCGGCACCAGACCCGGGCGGACGGGCGTGACGGTCCTCTTCGACGACTCCACCGGTCGGTTGCGTCTCGACGAAGGCTCCTGGACGGCACTGACCCGATGGTCGACCGGCGAGCAGCAGCTGAGCCCCCAGGTGGGTGCCTTGCGAAAGGCCGGGGTCATCGCCCACAGCCAACCCCACGCGTCGCTTGCGCCGGCGCTGTAGGCTTGGCGCGATCCGGTGTGCTCGCTAGCGGTGCAGCTCGACCGGGGCGACGGCTCGACCGACGTCGGAACCGGACGGGCAGCACCGGAGGCAGCGGCCCTGCTGCTCAGCGCGCCAGACGACCTGCTCGAGCTGGTGACCGTGCACCCGACGTTCCTCCCGGCCGGCCTGTGGCGGGTGCTCGGCATGGGCCCGCGGCCCAGGACCGATGCCGAACCCGTCCAGGTCCCCGTCCACCTGTTCGAGCGGATGCTGGGCAACGACCTGGAGCTACGCGAGGCGGCGGTCGACCGGCTGCTCTCCGGCGGAGGCGTGGACGCCAACCACCCCGTACTCCGCGCCCTTGCCGGCACCGACTGGACCCGGTGGAACGCGGCGGTTGAGTGGGAGGCACCGCAGGGCCGCCGCGGGCGGCGGGCGCTGACGGTCCTGGACACGGCGGCGGGGGTATGGCTGATCGAGGACGCGGGACCGCATGGTGTGGTGTGGCCGAGCACACCGACGGTGGTCTGGCGCGCACTGACGCTGCTGCTGCCCGGCGACGACGAGCTGAACCGCTCTGCCTGAGGCGCGTCCAAGAAGTAAACGCCTCACCGAGGGCTCGAGCCGGGCTCCGACCAGGCCACCGGCGTGGGTCAGACGTTGAAGCCGAGTGCGCGCAGCATCTCCCGACCTTCGTCGGTGATCTTGTCGGGACCCCAGGGAGGCATCCAGACCCAGTTGATCCGGTGGTCGTTGACCAGGCCCTCCAGCGCCTGCCGCGTCTGGTCCTCGATCACGTCGGTCAGCGGGCAGGCCGCCGACGTCAGCGTCATGTTGATGACCGCATTGCTCGAGTCGTCCACCA
>JBBSGC010000141.1:0-3902 GCA_038254525.1 Propionibacteriales bacterium
GAATCCTCTGATTGACGCACCGACAACGTCGCGCCAATATTTCGCGCGCAAAGGGCGGCGCCAACCAGATGTCCTCGCACTACGACGGAAACATAGCAGTAGTCGAACCGTCCGGACCCCGCCGAAGTGGAGAAGTTAATCAGTGAGACGTCCGGGTTCGGGGGCACCAGTGTCCGATGCACGACCCAGCCGCCGTCCTGGACAACACGTCTGAACCCCTTGCCGTCCGCGTCGTTATAGGAAGCGTCAAACCCGCCAACGCTGCCGTGCCAATGCGTCCCTTCAGGAAGCCGCCGGCCACGAAGAGTCACCCGCACCGACCCGTCGCTGGCGGGTCGTGCTGCGGTCAAGCGGACCCGACCCGGGCCAATACACGATGAGCCGACGGCTGCCGTGGACTCAGGACTCGGCCAAGCCATCGGTGGCTCTGCCACCAGAAGACCGCTGACGAGTGCCGCCAGGGCAATCAAGGCCCCGATGGCCTTGCGAAAGGTCACCCTCACGCCGCACCCTTCGGTCGAGCCTGGTTGTTGGCCGGACGCTACTCCCCGAAGGGTTGACTCACAAGCCTCGGAGCGCGCCGCTGTCGCAGGCCAGCGCCAGCCGGTCGAGACGGACTCACGTCGGAGTCGTCGAGAGCACGATCGTGGTCGTCAGACGCCGGCCGGTACCGTCGTCCCCCGTGCGAGCCATCCGTCGATTCACCGTGCGACCCGTCCTGCCCGAGCCGCTGGCGTCTCTCGATGAACTGGTGATGAACCTGCGCTGGTCGTGGCACGCACCGACGCAGGACTTCTTCGCCTCAGTGGACCTCCGCGCCTGGCGCGACTCCGGGCACGACCCCGTCACGCTGCTCGGCGCTTTGTCGACGAGTCGCCTCAACGAGCTCAGCCGGGACACCGAGTTCCTGCAGCGACTGGAAGCAGCGCACGGCGACCTCCAGCAGTACCTGGCCGGCGACCGCTGGTACCAGGAGGAAGGAGGTCCCGACGCACCGGCGGCCATCGCGTACTTCTCGCCGGAGTTTGGGATCGCTGCAGTGCTGCCGCAGTACTCCGGTGGGCTCGGGATTCTCGCCGGTGACCACCTCAAGACGGCGAGTGACCTCGGGGTCCCGATCATCGGCGTGGGACTGCTCTACCGGCATGGCTACTTCCGCCAGTCGCTGTCGAGGCAGGGCTGGCAGGCCGAGCGATACCCCGTCAACGACCCCGACGGCCTACCGCTGACGCTGCTTCGAGAGGACGACGGCAGCACGGCGCGGGTCTCGATCGGCATGCCCGGCGGCAAGCAGCTGGTCGCCAGGATCTGGATCGCCCAGGTCGGTCGGGTACCCCTGCTGCTGCTGGACGCAGACGCAGCGCTCAACCCGGATCTGGGCTACGACGTCACCGACCGGCTCTATGGGGGAGGTGCCGAGCACCGGTTGCTTCAGGAGATGCTGCTCGGCATCGGCGGCGTGCGTGCCCTGCGCGCGTACGCCCGGATCCGGCACTCGTCCGAGCCGACCGTCTTCCACACCAACGAGGGGCACGCCGGCTTTCTCGGCCTGGAGCGGATCCGCGAGCTCAGTGCCGCCGCGGGGCTCGACTTCGACGCGGCCCTGGAGGTCAGCCGGGCCGGCACGGTATTCACTACGCACACGCCCGTGCCGGCCGGCATCGACCGGTTCCCGCGTGAGCTCATCGAGCGGTACTTCGGTGACGACAACGCCGGGGAGGGGGTGCCCGTCGACCGCCTCCTCAGGCTCGGCGCCGAGGACTACCCCGGTGGCGACCGGGCAGTGTTCAACATGGCGGTGATGGGCCTGCGGCTGGCGCAGCGGGCCAACGGCGTGAGCAGACTGCACGGCGAGGTCAGCCGGTCGATGTTTGCCGGGCTCTGGCCCGGCTTCGACAGCTCCGAGGTGCCGATCATCTCGATCACCAACGGGGTGCATGCGCCGACGTGGGTGGCGCGGGAGCTCACCGAGCTGGCCGAGCGAGACGGTGGCGACGGCTTCGGATTCGTCGACCGGTTGGATCCCCACCTGCTGTGGGCGATCAAGCGCGAACTGCGCTCCCGGCTGGTCCTCGACGTGCGGCACCGGGTCCGGGCGTCATGGCGGCAACGCGGTGCGGCGCCCTCGGAGCTGGGCTGGGTCGACTCCGTTCTCGACCCCGACGTCTGCACGATCGGCTTCGCCCGCCGGGTCCCGTCGTACAAGCGACTCACGTTGATGCTGCGTGACACCGACCGGCTCAAGGCACTGCTGCTGCATCCGACCCGACCGGTCCAGCTGGTGATCGCCGGGAAGGCGCATCCCGCCGACGAGGGCGGCAAGCGGCTGATCCAGGACCTGGTGCGCTTCGCCGACGACCCCACGGTGCGCCACCGGATCGCCTTCTTGCCCGACTACGACATAGCGATGGCCCAGCCGCTGTACCCCGGTTGCGACGTGTGGCTCAACAACCCGCTCCGGCCGTACGAGGCGTGCGGGACCTCGGGCATGAAGGCAGCGCTCAACGGTGGGCTCAACCTGTCGATCCTCGACGGGTGGTGGGACGAGTGGTTCGACGGGGACAACGGCTGGGCGATCCCGTCCGCCGACGGCGTCGATGACTCCGACCGCCGCGACGACATCGAGGCACAGGCCCTCTACGAGCTGCTCGAGGACCAGGTCACCGCCCGGTTCTACGACACCGACGCGGGAGGTCTGCCGGTGCGCTGGCTGGAGATGATGCGCCACACGCTCAAGACCTTGGGGCCGAAGGTGCTCGCCAGCCGCATGCTGCGCGAGTACGTGGCGCGGCTCTACATTCCGACCGCACGTGCGGCGGCCGCGCTCGACGGTGACCATGCGATGGCCCGCTCGCTGGCCGCGTGGAAGACGCGGGTGCGGCGCGCCTGGCCCGCGGTGTCCATCGAACAGGTGGAGGCGGGTGGTGTCGGGGACGCTCCCGAGCTGGGTGCGACGCTGTCGGTGCAGGCGTACGTCTGCACCGGGGACCTCGAACCCGGTGACGTCGAGGTGCAGGTCGTGCACGGTCGGGTCGGCGACGACGACGGTTTGCGCGACCCACAGGTCACCGAGTTGGTGCTGGCCGAGAGCTATGCGGGCGGCCGCCACCGGTTCGCCGGTGCGGTGGTGCTGGACCGTACCGGTGCCTTCGGCTACTCGGTGCGGGTCCTGCCCCGCCATGACCTGCTCGTGACCCCCGCCGAGCTCGGTCTGGTCGCGTGGCCGCAGGTGCCCACCGTCTGACACGCGCTGGCGCCGGCGGTCTCACTCGCGCAGCGGCGCGGCGGTCTCACTCGCGCAGCGGCGCGGCGGTGACCCCACGGTGCGGCACACTGGTCGGTCGAGGACCGGCTGCCGCGGTCGGAGCATCCCGCCGCCCGCACGCAACGAGAGGGTGGTGGGCTGCGCCATGGCACCGATCGGCGTGCTGAGCGACTCGGTCACCGAGCTGGCGACCACCCTGGACGGGGTGGCCGGCGAGGTCGAAGCGGTCTCGGCGGCGCTGCGCGAGCTCGTCGCCCAGGACGTCGGTCCCCCCAATGCCGGAGCTGCGGTGGCCGACGCGCTCGTGCGCCTCGAGCGCCGGCTGAGCACGCTCACCGAGCACGTGCTGGACGCCAGCCTGGCCGCCCGCCGGCATCTTGCCGAGCCGACTGCCCAAGGCGACGAGCGCGCGCCCGCGGGCCGGTCGAGATGACCAGCGGGGCACGCCGGTGAGACCGGAGCGGTTCCTCGGCAGCGACCCGGCGCCGGGCGACCTCGACAGCGTCGATCGGGTAGCGGGGGTGTTGCGGTCGACCGTGGTCGCCCTGGCCGGCTCCCGGCACGCCCTCGAGTCTCTGCTCGGGCCGCACAGCCTGTGGCACGGTCCGCTGGTTGCGCCGCTGACGGCCGCGGTCGC
>JBBSGC010000142.1:0-3857 GCA_038254525.1 Propionibacteriales bacterium
ATGCTCATGCAGCAGCCGACGACCCGAGGCTGCTGACCAGGGCGGCGTTTCGCCGGCTGGACGCGCTGGACAGCGATGCGCCGGAGCGGACCGCGCTTCGTGAGCACCTGGTCCGGGTGAACCTGCCGCTGGTCGAGCACCTCGCGCGGCGCTTCGCCAACCGTGGCGAGCCGCTCGACGACCTCACCCAGGTGGCGACCATCGGGTTGCTCAAGGCGATCGACCGGTTCGCCGTCGACCGCGGGGTGGAGTTCTCGACGTACGCGACGCCGACGATCGTCGGTGAGATCAAGCGGCACTTCCGTGACCGGGGATGGACCATCCGGGTGCCCCGGCGACTGCAGGAGATGCGGCTGTCGCTGGCCACCGCCACCGCGGAACTGACGCAGGAGCTGAACCGCTCCCCGACGGTGGCCGAGCTGGCCGAGCGGCTGGCGGTCAGCCAGGACAACGTGCTGGAGGGGCTCGAGTCGGCCAACGCCTACGCCACCTTGTCGCTGGACGCGCCCGACGGCTCCGAGGGCGACGCAAACAGCATGCTCGACGCGCTCGGCGTCGACGACGAGGAGTTCGGCAATGTCGAGTACCGAGCGTCGCTACGGCCGCTGCTGGCGTCCTTGGAGCCCCGGGACCGCCGGATCTTGGTGCTGCGCTTCTTCCACGGCCTGACCCAGTCACAGATTGCCGCTGAGGTCGGCATGTCCCAGATGCACGTCTCGCGGATTCTGTCCCGCACGCTGCAGGTGTTGCGAACGGCGCTCGCGGCCGAGGACTGAGTCGCCGACGACCCGAAGGGTAAAGGCCGGTGCCGCCAAGGCGGGAAGGTGCGGCCAAAGGCGAAACGTGCCGCTTGTCACGGATCCGGCGGGGCGGCGGGGTTGTGCAACGCCTGTCCACCTGCGACGATCAGGGGTACGCCTTGAGGTGCGGACGTTGTCGTGCCCGCAGGCGTCCCCGGAGCGCGGACATAGCGTCCAGATCAGCCAGACCTCGTGAATTCGTTCACAACACCCGGGGCGGCGCCATCGTCGCGTACCGCCCCGAACTGAACAGGAGCCGCCGCCATGGATTGGCGTCACCGCTCTGCGTGCCTCGATGAGGACCCGGAGCTGTTCTTCCCGATCGGCAACACCGGTCCGGCCATCCTCCAGATAGAGGAGGCGAAGACCGTGTGCCGGCGCTGCGAGGTGCGCGAGCAATGTCTCGCCTGGGCGCTCGAATCGGGGCAGGACCACGGCGTCTGGGGCGGCCTGAGCGAGGACGAGCGGCGGGCGCTCAAGCGGCGCAACGCCAGGGCCCGCATTCGTACCGGTTGAGCCCGCACTAGGTAGCCTCAGCGGCCATGACGATGAACGCCACCGCCGGTGTCGGCCTCGAGGGCCACGGCGGTGACCACGCCGTAGCGGTCGCCGGGCGCCACGGGGTGCAGACGATGTGGACGTTGTCCGGTGCCCATGTGTTTCCGCTCTACGACGGGGCGGTCAAGACAGATCCTCCGCTGCGGCTCATCGACGTCCGACACGAGCCGAGCGCGGTGTTCGCCGCTGAGGCGACCGGAAAGCTGACCCGGACCCCCGGCCTGGCCGTGCTCACCGCAGGTCCTGGCGTGACCAACGGAGTCAGCGCGATCGCGCAGGCGCGCTTCGCCGGCTCGCCGCTGGTGGTGATCGGCGGCCGCGCACCGACACAGCGATGGGGCGCCGGCGGCCTTCAGGAGCTGGACCATCCGCCGATCGTGTCGACGATCACCAAGTCCGCTCGGACCGCGTTCCGGGTGGAGGAGCTGGCGGGCGCGGTGGACGACGCCTTCACCGCGGCCGGGTCCGCGCATCGGGGGCCGGCGTTCCTCGACGTGCCCATGGACGTGATCTTCAGCCGAGCGCAGGTCGAGATCCCGGCGCGACGGTCGCTGCAGACTTCGGCTCCCGATGACGACGACCTCACGGCCATCGGTGCGCTGCTCGGCGGCGTGCAGCGGCCGGTGCTGGTGCTCGGCACCGACGTGTGGGCCGACTGTGCTGAGGACACCGCGCTGCGCTTCGTTGAGGAGCTGCAGATCCCGGTCGTCACCAACGGGATGGGTCGCGGCATCGTGCCGCGCGGCCATCCGATGCTGGTGACCAAGGCCCGCTCGGTTGCGCTCGGCCAGTGCGATCTCGCCGTCGTCGTGGGCGCGCCTCTGGACTTCCGGCTCGGCTTCGGCGCCTTCGGCGGCAAGGACGGCGCTCCCCCGGCGCGAGTGGTGCACGTCGCCGACAGCGCCGGACAGCTGGCCGGCCATGTGCAGCTGACCGCCTCGGCGTCGGGCGATCTGTCCCGCTGCCTGACCGGGATCCATGACGGGTTCGTACGCGCCGGCCGCCGACCCGACTGGTCCCCGTGGGTCGACGCCCTGCGGCGGGCGGTCGCTGCGGCCGTCGAACGCGATGCGCCGCTGCTTGCCGCCGAGGCGGACCCGATCCATCCGGCCCGGATCTACGGCGAGCTGCTGCCCCGGTTGGCTGATGATGCCGTGGTCATCGGCGACGGCGGCGACTTCGTGTCGTTCGCCGGCAAGCTCGTGGAACCTCAGCGCCCGGGTTGCTGGCTCGACCCCGGCCCGTACGGCTGTCTTGGCGCCGGCCTTGGCGCGACCATGGCCGCCCGGGTCGCCCGTCCCGACAGCCAGGTGGTGCTGCTGCTCGGCGACGGGGCAGCCGGGATGTCGCTGATGGACATCGACACGCTGGTGCGTCACGACCTGCCGGCCGTCATCGTTGTCGGCAACAACTCGTGCTGGGGGCTGGAGAGGCAGCCGATGCGACTCCTGTACGGCTACGACGTTGCGGCCGACCTCGCTCCGCAGACCGCCTACCACGACGTCTGCAAGGCCCTCGGCGGCGGCGGGGAGGCGGTGCACCACCCCCGAGAAATCGGTCCCGCCCTGGACCGGGCGTTCGCCTCCCGCGTGCCCTATCTGGTCAACGTGATGACCGACGTGGAGGTGGCCTATCCGCGCGCGACCACCGGCATCTGACCGCCCGTCCGTGAGTTTCTGACCGCCCGTCCGTGAGTTCCTGACGGCCCATCCGGGAGTCTCTGACCGCTCGAAGCCAACCGCCGGCGTCTGGTCCGGCAGAGCGGACCGCACAATGTGTACGTGACCTTCACGCTGCGGCCGGCGAGAGCCGACGAGTTGTCGCGCGTCGGTGAGCTCACCGTCGGCGCCTATGCGGTGGACGGCTTCCTGCACGGAGAGACCGGCTACGCGCAGGAGCTGCGAGACGCCGGGCGCCGTCTCGCCGAGGCCGAGCTGGTCGTGGCAGTCGATGAGACTGGCGAACTGATGGGATGTGTGACGTACTGCCCCGAGGGGTCGCCATTCCGTGAGGTGGGCGGCCCCGGTCAAGGTGAGTTCCGCATGCTCGCGACATCGCCGCATGCCCGTCGCCGAGGAGTTGCCCGGGCTCTCGTGCAGTGGTGTCTGGACCGCTCGTACGCGGACGGCAACCACGCCCTGGTGCTGTGCAGCCTCGACGAGATGACCTCGGCGCATGCGCTATATGCGTCCATGGGATTCGTGCCAGCGCCCGAGCTCGACTGGCAGCCCGCTCCGGGCATACAGCTGCTCGGCTTTCGCCGTTCGCTGTGACAGTCCACGCGGTTTCTATCCGGCGCCGATCCGTGAGTCGGTGAAACGTGCCTGCTGTCAACGCGGCTGGGCGTTGGGTGCAGGGCGTTCCAGCGCAACAACTCACGGACCGGCGGCCAGAAACTCACGGACCGGCGGCCAGAAACTCACGGACCGGCGGCTGTGGGAGGATGGGCAGTCGATCGCACGGAGGAGGACCGATGGGCAAGACCGGCCGCAAACGCCG
>JBBSGC010000143.1:0-3762 GCA_038254525.1 Propionibacteriales bacterium
ACGCCGGTGCCGTCGGAGTCGTTGCGCATCACCAGGCGGTAGGTTGCCCCGCCGACGCACGCGCCCGTGGTGACGACGTGCCGGGCCAGCGCCGGAGTAGGCAGCTCGGGGGCGGCCTGGGAGGGGGCGGCCTGCGAGGTGGCGGCCGAGGCGGCGCCTCCCACGGTGGCCAGGGTGAGGGCGGTCGCGGCCAGGGCCAGCTTGGACATGGGATCTCCCGTGGTAGTCGGTGCGGAGGTGTGCGGTGTCGCCCCTAGGACGCAGCAAACCGCCGGGAGGTTCAACCCGGTCTAACGCCAGGCACCGCGTTCGTAAGGCGCGGGCCAGACCACGTCGGCGCCGAGGGTGTGTGCGGCGCGCAACGGCCAGTACGGGTCGCGCAACGTCGCCCGGGCCAAAAGCACCGCGTCGGCCGACCCGTCGAGGAGGATCTGCTCGGCCTGCGCCGGGTCGGCGATCATCCCGACGGCTGCCACCGGCACTCCGGAGCCCTCGCGTACGGCACGGGCCAGTGGCACCTGGTAACCGGGGCCGACCGGGATCGGCGCCTCGGTCACGTTGCCGCCGCTGGAGATGTCGACCAGGTCGACGCCGGCGGCGCCGAGCTTGCCGGCCAGCTCGGTGGTCTCCTCGACGGTCCAGCCGTCGTCGACCCAGTCGGTCCCGGAGAAGCGCACAAACAGCGGCTTGCGCGGCGGCCACACCTCGCGCACGTCACCGACCACCTCGGTGAGGAGCCGGGACCGGCCGGCCAGGTCGCCGCCGTAGGCATCGGTGCGCGCGTTGGAAAGCGGGGACAGGAACTCGTGCAGCAGGTAGCCGTGGGCCGCGTGGATCTCGACGACGTCGAAGCCGGCCTGGTCGGCCCGGCGCGCGCCCGCCGCGAAGGCCCGGCGCACGTCGACGATGTCGTCGAGGGACATCTCCCGCGGCTCGGCATAGCCCGCGAAGGCCTGCGCAGACGGCGCGAGCGTCTCCCACCCGCCGTCCTCGACCGGGATGCTGCCGCGGCCGGACCACGGGCGGCGAGTGGACGCCTTGCGCCCGGCGTGCGCGAGCTGGATGCCGGCTGCGGCGCCCTGCTCCTTCACGAACGCCGCGATCGGCGCCCATGCCTGCGCCTGCTCGTCGGTCCAGATGCCGGTGTCCTGCGGGCTGATCCGGCCGCGACCCTCGACCGCCGTGGCCTCCGCGATCACCAGCCCGGCGCCACCCACGGCGCGCGAGCCCAGGTGCACCAAGTGCCACGGCTGCGGGACCCCGTCGATGGCGGAGTACTGGCACATGGCCGACACCCATGCGCGGTTGCGGAAGGTGACGTCACGCAGGCGGAGTTCGTCGAAGAGCACGTTCGTCCCAAGCGCATCGACGCGATCGGGTATTCCTCGTCGACGATCAGTCTGCCGAGCGGGCCAGGGCCTCGGCTATCGCCACCCGCTCCATCTCGATGGTGCGCTCGGTGTCGCTGTCCAGTCGGTCGTGAGCGACCACCGACTGCAGCGCCCGCAGGGCCCCCGACGCCTCCGCTCCCCAAGACGACACGTACGAGAACTGCCACCACCACAGCGCCTCGTCGACCCGGCCCGCCCGGAAGTGCGCGAGCCCGTGCGCCACGCTGCCGGCGATGGCAGAGATGTCGTCGGACACCCGCGACGGCACCAGCTCCGGCGGGTCGGCGTACGGGTCGAACACCTCCCGGTAGTCGTCGAAGCCGACGAGCAACCCGGCCAGCGCCTCGCGGATGCGGTCGAGGTCGGGGTCGGGGCCGGGGTCCGGCTCGTAGGTGTCGGACGGCACGAAGTCGATCTGCACACCGAGCCGCGCCCCAGCCAACAGCAGCTGCGAGACCTCGAGCAGCAGCAGCGGAACGGCTCGCCGGTCGTCTTCGCCGCCGGCGATCTCGCGCACCGCGAGCAGGAAGCTCTGCACCTGGTCGGCCACCGCCTGGGCGAGGTCCGCCAGGTCGTTGGCCGCTGAGGCGGCGTTGTTCTGTGGTTCACCCATCGACACTCCGTCTTCCTTCGAAGGCCCGACCGAGCGTGACCTCGTCGGCGTACTCGAGATCTCCCCCGACCGGCAGGCCGCTGGCCAAGCGTGTCACGCGCAGCCCCAGCGGCCGCAACATGCGGGTCAGGTAGGTGGCCGTCGCCTCACCTTCGAGGTTGGGGTCCGTGGCCAAGATGACCTCGACGACGGTCCCGTCGGCGAGTCGCTGCATGAGCTCCTTGACCCGCAGGTCGTCTGGGCCGATGCCCTCGATCGGGCTGATCGCACCGCCGAGCACGTGGTAGAGCCCCCGGAACTCGCGGGTGCGCTCGACCGCCACCACGTCCTTTGACTCCTCGACCACGCATAGCACCGCCGGGTCTCGGCGCGGGTCCCGGCAGATCCGACAACGCTCGTCCTGCGCCACGTTGCCGCACACCTCGCAGAACCGGACCTTGTCCTTGACCTCCACCAGCACATCGGCCAGGCGCCGCACATCGACGGGATCGGCGTCGAGCAGATGGAAGGCGATCCGCTGGGCGCTCTTGGGACCGACGCCCGGCAGCCTGCCGAGCTCGTCGATGAGGTCCTGGACGACGCCCTCGTACACCGGCGCGCCTAGAACCCGAGGGGGCCACCGGGGCCCGAGCCGCCGAGGGCGTCACCCAACTCGCCGCCGAACCCACCGGTCACGTCGCCGAGCCGCTCCTGCGCCAGGGCGTCGGCGTTGTCGTTGGCGTCGCGAACGGCGGCGACGATCATGTCGGCGAGCGTCTCGGTGTCCTCCGGGTCCAGGGCCTCGGGCTTGATGTCGAGACCGACCAGCTGGCCGGTGCCGCTGACCGTCGCGGTGACCAGACCGCTGGCGGCGCTGCCGGTGACCGTCGCCTCGGCCAGCTCGTCCTTGGCGGCCAGCAGCCGCTCCTGCATCGCCTGGGCCTGGGCCAGCAGCGCTGACATGTCAGGCAGGCCACCTTCGGTCACTGTCGCTCCCTTGGCCGGTGTGCCCTTCGCGGTGGCACGAGCGTACGCACCTGGCCCGCCTCGAGCGGCATCGCCTCACACCGAGCGTGGGATCTCCTCGATCATGGAGGCACCCAGCTGCTTGCTGAGCAGCTCGCCGTGGCTGAGGCTGTCGTCCGCCACGGCCGGGTCGTCGGGGTGGACGGCATCGTCGCTGCCCCGCGCCGAGTCGCCGGCCTCGGTGCTGGGACCGTTGCGGGTCGGGCGGATCGCCTCTCGGGCCGCTGACTGAGTCGGACTGCCGGGAGCGTCGGCCGGTCCCGCGGCCGGGGACCTGGCGACGTCGCCAGGCCGGTCCGCCTCGGGCGTCCGCGAGGGGGCCGGCACCCGGTGAGTCTCGGGGCTGCTGTCGGCCGCCGACGGGTCGACGATCGTCTCGACCCGCCAGTCGACGCCCAGCTTGTCGATCAGGGCCTGCCGGACGATCTCGTCGGAACCACTTCGAGTGAACGAGTCGCGGGCGCCCGCGTTGACCAGCGCGATGGTGAGCGTGGAGGCGTCGAGCGCGTGCACGTTGGCGTTCTGGCTGAGCACCACCCACGCGAAGCGCCGCATCGACTTGACCGCGTCGAGCACGTCGGGCCACAACCGGCGGACGTCGACCAGAGTGATCGCACCGCCGGGCGGCTCCGGGGCGGCGGCGGCCGACTCGGGCGTCGCGGCACCGGCCGCCGCGCCGGTCGAGGTGGGCTCGACCGTCGGGGGAGGCTGGTCGGCCGGACCGGGCTGGGTCGCCGAGGCCGCCGCTGATGC
>JBBSGC010000144.1:0-3757 GCA_038254525.1 Propionibacteriales bacterium
CCACCGGCACCACCCTCTCCATCGTGCTCTCCGAACCCGACCTCGACCCCCACGACGTTGCCCTGCTCACGACCACGTTGGCGCTCACCGTCGCGGAACGGCTGGAGCGGCTTGTCGCCCATGTTCGTTTCGTGGAAGCCGGACGTGCGGCGATGCGGGCAGCCGGGTGACGCCGTTTCGGCCCGAGGAGATCCTTCGCGTGCTCAACGGACACGGCGTGCGGTATGTGCTCAACCTCAGTGGTGCGTTCCAAGGAGGCCGCTGGGCGACCCAAGGACCGCGCGACGTTGCCGATGCTGCGTGAGCTGCGGGCCCGGTTGCGCACCGGCCCCTCCCCGGGCGGCGAGGGGAAGTAACGACGGGGCTCAGAAGGCGGGGCCCAGAGCGTAGCCGAGCTTGCGCATCGCCGTGCGGACCTTCACTTCACCACCGGCGGCGAGCATCAGGTGCCGGTCGCCGATCCGCGTGCAGTACGGCCGCAGCGACCGGTCCCGCGCGAGCAGGGTCGCGACGTTCGCGTCGGCGCATTCGACCACCCGGCGCAGGCCCAGGTCGCGTACCTGCCGGGTCCGGGACTCGACGTCGTCGAGCAGGGTGCGGACGGTCGCCGGCAGCCCGTGCACGGCCCGCTCGGCCAGGAACGACGCGAGATCGGCTGGCGGACGACCGGCGTCGACGGCGGTGAGCAGGCTGGCGGCCGACAGCGTCCAGACCCGGTCGGACGTGTGTGCGGCGTAGGCGTCGAGGACGAGCCGGTCGGCGGCGGAAAGGTCCGCCGTGGCGACGATGTCGAAGTTGGCGAGCACCTCGATCCCGCGGCCGGGCGCGACCGGCTCCGGCGGGAGGTAGGGCGACACCAGCCCGGCGGCATATGCGCCGAGCGGGGTGAGGCGCACCGCCAGCAGCCCGTCGTAACGGCTCAGGGCAACGGTCGAGTCGGCGCCCCACATGTGCCGGAAGTCGTCACGCGCATGCGCCGGAGCCACGTACTCGACGTCGAGCAGGCCCAGCGTCGCCGCGTACTCGAACAGCACGGCGAGGGTGTAGCGGCCCTCCAGGATCGGCCAGTCGTGGTGGCCGTCGTAGCCGAGGCTGCCGTACTCGGGGTCGCTGAGGTACAGCTTCCACAGGCCGCGCTCGGAGCGCGCCACCGTCGGGCTGAGGTCGGCGTGGCGCATCCGTCCGAACAGGTCGTCGACGGTGATCCACTCGCCGGGCGGGCACAGCTCCAGTGCCGCGGCGACGGTCTGGCGTCGCGGTCCGGCCGCGCTCAGCGCCGAGGCCGCCCGCTGGCCCTTGATCGCCTCGACCCGGCTGAACTCGTCGATCGGGGCGTGCCGCGGCCAGCGGTCCCACAGCCCGCGGATCACCTCGTGCGCGGGCTTGCCCAACGCCGCCCGGCCCTTGGGGGTGAGTCCGAGCCGCGGCCCGTCCAGCCGGGCGAGCCCACCGGCCTGCAGGAGCAGTGGCCAGGCGAACGCGGCGATGGCGTCGTCGGGGTAGAAGTCACCTGCGGCCAATGCCTCGGCGACCGTGCGGACCGTGACGGCCGAGGGGCGCTGGGTCTTCTCGCTGCAGCGGAGCGTTCCGGCTGCGCAGAGCTGCAGGACGGTCGCCACGTCGGCGAGCGCTTCGGACTCGGTATGGCGGATGGTGCTGGTCATCTCGTCCACGGACCCCACATCGGGGACCGTATCGCGCGCCGTCGGGAGCCGACCTCGGGGGCATGCGGCTGCCCTCTGCGGGCCACCGGTGCGGCCGACGCCGTGGCGGAATCCCTGGCAGCGCGGCTCGTCAGCGGCCCATCTACGGCGCGCGGGTGGGATCATGTGGCGGTGGACCCGAGCCGCGTCGACGCGCTCGAAGCCGAGCTGTCCCGCCTGCGGGCGGAGAACACGCGCCTGCTCCGCCTGCTCGAGCTGTCACCGCAGCAGGCGCGTCTCCCCGGCGCGACCCAGACGGGGTTGTTCCATGAGCAGCCCGGACCGGTCACCGCGTCGTCGTCGCCTCGGGACAAAGTCCGCTTCTTCCGTGCCCTGTTCGCGGCACGGCGCGACGTGTACGCGACGCGGTGGGAAAACGCCCGGACCGGGCGGTCGGGGTGGGCGCCGGCGGTGGCCGGAGGCTGGCAGAAGGGTCCCAAGCGGCCCTACCTGGCGCTGACCGACGACGCGGTGACCGCGCACCTGTCCGGCAACGTCCACATCGGCCTCTACCCGCTGCTGGACGGCGACTCGTGCCACTGGCTCGCCGCGGACTTCGACGGCGCCGCCGCGATGCTCGACGCGCTGTCCTACCTCAAGGCTGCGCGGGCGGTCGGGGCGCCGGGGGCGCTGGAGGTGTCCCGGTCCGGGGTCGGTGCGCATGTGTGGGTCTTCTTCGCCGGCCGGGTGCCGGCCGCGACCGCCCGGAAGCTGGGAACGGGCCTGCTCCGCGACGCCATCGCGATGCGGGGCCGGATGGACCTGTCCAGCTACGATCGACTGTTCCCCTCGCAGGACGTCCTTCCGGCCTCGGGCAGCGTCGGCAACCTGATCGCCGCACCGCTGCAGGGCCGCTCCCGAAAGGAGGGCGCGACCGTCTTCCTCGACCTGGCCACCCTCGAGCCGTACGAGGACCAGTGGGCGTACCTGTCGAGCCTGCACCGGTTGTCGCCGCGGGAGGTCGCTCGGCTCGCCGAGAAGGTGGGCGCGGTGCGGGTGGGTGCAGCGGTCGACCGGCTCGTCGCGTCGACGGCGACCCTGACCCGGCCCCAACCGTCACCTATCGTGCACGCCACGCTGGGTGCCGGGATCGCCGTCGACATGGCCGACCTCACGCCGGCGCTGCTCGCCACCCTCAAGCACGCCGCGTCGATGCCCAACCCGCTGTTCTACGACCGCCAGCGGCGCCGGTTCTCCACGTGGGGCGTCCCGCGGTTCCTGCACAGCTACGACGAGACCCTCGACGGTCGGCTGGTGCTGCCCCGCGGGCTGGCCGACCCGCTGGCGACGCTCGTCGAGCACGCCGGGAGCCGGCTGGAGCTCGCCGACGAGCGCGCCGAGGGCCAGCGACAGCCGTTCGGCCTCACCGCGACGTTGCGGGACGACCAGGTTGCGGCGGTCGCGGCGCTGGTCGAGCACGACCTCGGTGTGCTGGTCGCCGAGCCGGGCGCCGGGAAGACCGTCATCGCGTGCGCGGTAATCGAGCAGCATGCGACGTCGACGCTCGTGCTGGTGGACAAGAAGGCGTTGGCGGACCAGTGGCGGGCCCGGGTGCAGGAGCATCTCGGGGTCACGGTTGGTCAGCTCGGTGGCGGCCGGACGAAGCTGCGTGGCACCGTCGACATCGTGACGCTGCAGACGCTGGCCCGGCGGGACGATCTCGACGAGCTCACCGGCGGATACGGCCTGGTGGTGGTCGACGAGTGCCACCACATACCCGCCGCCGCGTTCGAGGCTGCCGTCCGACAGGTCCGCGCGAGGCGCTGGCTGGGGCTCACCGCGACCCCGTACCGACGTGACGGGTGTGACGACCTGATGACGCTGCAGCTCGGCCCGGTCCGGCACACGATGTCGGCGCCGGCACCGGGGACGCTCGCCTCGGCCGCCCTCGGTGGGGCTCCCGAGCGCGTGCTGACCGTCCACGACACCGCGTTCGAGTACCGCGGTGACGCCGACCCGTCGGCCCCGGGTGGGATCGCCACCGTGCAACGCGCCCTCGTCGCCGACGAGCGACGCACCGCTCAGGTGGTCGCGGACGTCCTGGACGCCCTCGG
>JBBSGC010000145.1:0-3716 GCA_038254525.1 Propionibacteriales bacterium
AACATGCGGATCACCGACGCGATGGCCCGGACCCTGAAGCTGCCCGACCGGGTCGTGATCGCGCGCGACATCGCCGAGCAGGGCAACACCTCCGCCGCATCGGTGCCGCTGGCGATGGCCGCGCTGATCGACGACGGATCGCTCAAGACCGGCGACAAGGCGCTGCTGATCGCCTTCGGGGCCGGCCTCGCCTACGCGGCCCAGGTCGTCACGATCCCCTGACCGCCATGCGTACGGACCTTCCCGAACCAACCCAGCAGCACCCGACCGCAACAGCAAGGAGCGCCTTCATGGCCACCACCGAAGAGATCCGCACGACGCTCGCCTCCATCGTCAACGACGTGGCCGGCATCCCCGTCGAGGACGTACAGATGGACAAGTCGTTCACCGACGACCTCGACGTGGACTCGCTGTCCATGGTGGAGGTGGTGGTGGAGGCCGAGGAGAAGTTCGACGTGAAGATTCCCGACGACGAGGTCAAGAACCTCAAGACCGTCGGCGACGCCGTCGCGTTCATCGAGCGCGCCCAGGCCTGACCGGATGCCCGCGTCACGGTCGGCCCGCCACGCCGTCGTGTCCGCAAGACCGAGGGAAGTGTGAGATGAGTCCGACCACGGTGGTCATTACCGGACTCGGCGCCACGTCGCCGCTCGGTGGCGACGTGGCCAGCACCTGGGACGCCATGCTCGCCGGCCGGTCCGGGGTGCGCCGGCTGTCCCACGACTGGGCTGCTCAGCTGCCCGTGCAGATCGCCGCCGAGGTCGAGGTCGACCCGTCCGAAGTGCTCGACCGGGTCAAGGCGCGGCGGCTGGACCGCTCCGCGCAGCTGGCGATGGTGGCGGCGATGGCCGCGTGGGCCGATGCGGGCCTCACCGGCGTCGAGCTCGACGGTGAGCGGGTCGGCGTCGCCGTCGCCTCGGGCATCGGGGGGGTGCAGACGCTGCTGTCCAACTACGACGCGCTGATCACGAAGGGACCGCGCCGGGTCTCGCCGCTGGCGATCCCGATGCTGATGCCCAACTCGCCGGCCGCCAACATCGGGCTGCTCGTCGGCGCCAGGGCCGGGGTGCACACCCCGGTCTCGGCCTGCGCCTCCGGCAACGAGGGGATCGCGCTCGGCGTCGACATGATCCGGCTGGGCCGTGTCGACCTGGTCGTGGTCGGTGGCACGGAGGCGGCCGTGCACCCGCTCCCGCTGGCCGCCTTCGCCAACATGATGGCGCTGTCCAAGCGCAACGACGACCCCGAACGCGCCTCGCGTCCCTGGGACACCGCCCGTGACGGCTTCGTGCTCGGTGAGGGCGCGGGGATCTTGGTCCTGGAGTCCGCCGAGCACGCCCGGTCGCGCGGTGCCCGGGTCTACGCGCGGGTGGCCGGAGCCGGGATCACCGCAGACAGCCACGACATCGCCCAACCCGACCCGGTGGGCGCCGGGGCGCGGCGGGCCATCGAGCGCGCGCTCACCGAGGCCGACCTCAAGCCCTCCGACATCGGGCACATCAACGCCCACGCCACCTCCACGCCGCAAGGTGACGTGGCGGAGTCGCTGGCGATCCGGGGGGCGCTCGGGCCGGCCGCCGACGAGGTCGTCGTCACCAGCACCAAGTCGATGACCGGTCACCTGCTGGGGGCCGCCGGGGCGCTGGAGTCCATCGCCACCGTCCTGGCCCTGCACGAGCGCCGGGTTCCGCCCACGATCAACCTGGACTCGGTCGACGAGGGCGTCGAGCTGGACATCGCCACGTCGGTGCGCGAGCTCCCGGAGGGTGATCTGGCGGCTCTGAACAACTCCTTCGGCTTCGGCGGGCACAACGTCGCCCTGGCCTTCACCACCGCCTGACCTGGGAGGTGCACCGGTGAACACGTCCCCCGCCTCGGCAGCCGTCGCGAGCGTCCCCGCCCGGCCCGGCAAGCCGCCGCGCGACCAGGACCCCCGCCACCCCGTCCACCGGCTGACCGCGCTGTTCGACGAGGGGACGCTGCAGCTGGTCAGCGACGACGACGACAGCGGCATGCTGGCCGCGGTCGGGCGGATCGCCGGCACGCACACTGTCGCGTTCTGCTCCGACGCCACGGTGATGGGTGGCGCGATGGGCGATGCCGGCTGCCGGGTGGTGGTCCGGGCGTACGCGCGCGCCATGGCCGACGGCGCGCCGATCATCGGGCTCTGGCACTCCGGCGGCGCCCGGTTGGCCGAGGGGGTGCTGAGCCTGCACGCGGTCGGTCAGATCTTCCACGCGATGACGCTGGCGTCGGGTCGGATCCCGCAGGTGTCGGTGGTGCTCGGCCCGGCCGCCGGCGGCGCCGCCTACGGCCCGGCGCTGACCGACGTGGTCATCCTCGGCCCCGAGGGCCGGATCTTCGTGACCGGACCCGACGTGGTGCGTTCGGTCACCGGTGAAGACGTCGACATGCTGCGCCTCGGTGGCCCCGAGCCGCACGGCCGTCGCTCCGGAGTCGTGCACGTGCTGGCCGACTCGGAGGCGGCGGCGATCGAGGCGGCCCGCCGCCTGGCCGCCCTGCTGGGCGACCCGGGGCGCCTCGACGTCGCGTTGGTGCCGGACATCGACCTCGCCGGCTCGCTGCCGGAGTCGATGCGCCGGGCCTACGACGTGCACCCGCTGGTGGCCGACCTGCTCGACGACGGCAGCGGCCTGGAGCTGCACGCCCGGTGGGCACCCAACATCACGACCACGCTCGGGCGCTTCGGCGGCCGCACCGTGGGCGTGATCGCCAGCAACCCCCTGCGGCTGGGCGGCTGCCTGGACTCGACGTCGGCGGAGAAGGCCGCCCGCTTCGTGCGCACGTGCGACGCGTTCGGCGTGCCGCTGATCGTGGTCGTGGACGTCCCGGGCTACCTGCCGGGTGTCGGTCAGGAGTGGGACGGCGTAGTGCGGCGAGGGGCCAAGCTGCTGCACGCCTTCGCAGAAGCGGTGGTCCCGCGGGTCACGCTGGTCACCCGCAAGGCCTACGGTGGCGCCTACATCGCGATGAACTCCCGCTCGCTCGGCGCCACCAAGGTGTTCGCCTGGCCAGGCGCCGAGGTGGCAGTCATGGGAGCGGTCGCCGCCGTGCGGATCCTGCACCGGCGCAAGCTGGCCGACGTAGCCGCCGATGTCCGCTCCGACGTCGAGGCGGAGCTGGCCCGCGAGCACGAGCGGATCGCCGGCGGGGTCGACCGGGCGGTGGAGATCGGGGTCGTCGACGAGGTCATCGAGCCGACCGCAACCCGTTCGGCGATAGCCCGGGCCCTGAGCGCGGCGCTCGTCGACCCGCCCCGCCGTGGCGCTCACGGCAACATCCCGCTGTAGCGGCCCGAGGAATCGACAGTGAACTTCGATCCCGACACCTCCGCGGGCGCCCGCAACCGCGCCATCGGCTACGTCGTGCTCGGCGTCGCGGCCGTCGGTGTCGTGCTGGCGCTGCTGATCGGCGGCCTGGGCACGGTTGCTCGGCAGGCTGCCGTCCCCCGCGCCACAACGGGAGGCGGTGCGAGCCCATCCTCGACGCCCACGACCGCGCGCACCGGCAACCCGTCGCCTACCTCGACCGCAACGTCGAAGCCGACCCCTCGGCACGGCGGACACCGGTCGGGAGCGCCCACGCTCGCGGCGTCCCCGCGAAGCGTCGCAACCTATGAGCGGATCTACCTGACCGGTCGCTTCCCCCGGCTGGGTGGAGGTGCCGCCTTGCAGGTGCAGCGCAAGGTGGGCAGC
>JBBSGC010000146.1:0-3641 GCA_038254525.1 Propionibacteriales bacterium
GACTACGTCAAGGCGCTGCTCGGCTACCTGCCCAGCAACAACCTCGACGAGCCGCCCGTCTACGAGGAGCCGGCCGAGCCGGGAGTCACCGAAGGCGACCGGACGCTCGACACGCTGGTCCCCGACTCGCCGAACCAGCCCTACGACATGCACACGGTGATCGAGGCGGTGCTCGACGACGGTGAGTTCCTCGAGGTCCATGCGATGTTCGCGCCCAACATCGTCGTCGGCTTCGGGCGCGTCGAGGGCCACAGCGTCGGTGTCGTAGCCAACCAGCCCATGCAGTACGCCGGGACGCTTGACATCGACGCGAGCGAGAAGGCGGCCCGGTTCGTGCGGACCTGCGACGCCTTCAGCCTGCCGGTGCTCACGTTCGTCGACGTGCCGGGGTTCCTTCCGGGCACCGACCAGGAGTGGAACGGCATCATCCGCCGAGGCGCCAAGCTGATCTACGCCTACGCCGAGGCCACGGTGCCGCTGGTGACCGTCATCACGCGCAAGGCCTACGGCGGGGCCTACGACGTGATGGGCTCCAAGCACCTGGGCGCCGACATGAACCTGGCCTGGCCGACCGCCCAAATCGCCGTCATGGGCGCCCAGGGCGCGGTCAACATCCTCTACCGCAACGAGCTGGCCGGCGCGGAAGACCCCAATGCCGAGCGCGCTGCGCTGATCACCGAGTACGAGGACACCTTGGCCAACCCCTACATCGCCGCCGAACGCGGATACGTCGACGCGGTCATCGCGCCGCACGAGACGCGGCTGGAGGTCGTGCGCGCCCTGCGGCTGCTGCGCACCAAGCGGGAGACGTTGCCGCCGAAGAAGCACGGGAACATCCCGCTGTGAGCCGCACCGCCTCCGGGGACAGCTCGGCGCCCGGGCCACTGCTGAGACTTGTCCGGGGCCGACCCACCGACGAGGAGGTTGCGGCCCTGGTCGCCGTAGTCGCCCCGCGGGCGCGTGGACCGGGCAGCGCCGCGCCGGCGCCGGCACGGGCGGGCTCCCGCTGGGCGGCGCGGGAGCGCGCCGTGCGGCAGCCGCTGCGCCGCGGGCCCGGCGGTTGGCGCGCAGCCACCCTGCCGCGCTGAGGAACGGTAGCCGCCGGCAAGTCCACAGCGCTCTTTCAGCGCCACCTCAGGCTTCCGACAGACGCTGGTGGGGTGACGACGGCGACCGTGCATCGCTCGCCCACGGTGCACCGCCACCGCGGAGCCGGCCGGGTCCCGACCTGGGAACAATCCGGCGCCCGGCGCGTCGTCATTCGTCAAACAGGCCCCGGTAGCACAGGAGCAGAGCGCCTCGTGCTCGGTGGCGCCGGACTGCTCGGGCTTGCGGTCTTCTACATGATGCACCGGGCATTGGTCGACGACGCGTACATCACGCTGGTGCAGGTGCGCACACTCGCCGAGCACGGGCAGTGGGGCCTCATCCCCGGTCATCAGTCCAACACGGCGACCTCGCCGCTGAACGTGCTGGTGCTCGCCGCGGTGACGTTGGTGGTCCGTGACCCGGTGGTTGCGACGGGCGTGGTCTACGTCGCGACCTCGGTCGGGCTGGCGTGGGCACTGACCGACCTCGGCCGCAGCACCGGCACCGGCCTGCGGCTGGCCGTGGTGGGGACACCGCTGCTGCTGCTCAACCCGCTGCTGGCCTCAACGATGGGCCTGGAGACCAACCTGGCCGTCACCTTGGTGATGTCGCTGACCGCTGCGGCCGCGCGCGGCAGCGTCCGGGGCTTCGGCCTGCTCGGCGGAGCACTGTTGCTCACCCGGCTGGACCTGGTGGTCGTGGTCGGCGTGCTGGCTGTGGCGACACCGGCGGTGCGCCGGCGCCTTGGCGCCGCAGCCGGATGGGCAACGTTGGTCTGCCTGCCATGGTTCATGTTCAGCTGGGTGGTGCTCGGCTCCGTGGTGCCCGACACGCTGCTGATCAAGCAGGACGCCCACTGGGGCAACCTGGCGACTGCGCTGTTCACCCGCTATGACCATCCGTACAAGCTGGCAGTCGTCGGCGCCACCACCGCGGCTGCGATCGGCCTGGTCGCGCTGGCCGCGTGGCCGTGGTGGCGTCGCTGGCGAGAGGTGCCCGCCTCCGGGGCAGTGGCCGCCACCGGGCTCGCCGGGATCGCGTACATGCTCACGTTCAAGGTCCTCGGGGTCCCTCCGTTCTTCTGGTACTACGGGGTGCCGCTGGCCTGCCTTTCGGTGTGCGCCGCGACCCTCGCCTGCGCGCTGCCGCTGCGCTGGAGCACCCGTTGGGCCCGGTTGGCCGGCTTCGCGGTTGCTGCCGCCGGCCTGTCGCCGATGCTGCTGAGCTGGACGCTCGACGCTGGCCACGTGCCGCTGGCCGGGGCGCTGGTGCGCGGCAACTGGGCGCTGCCGGGGCAGTACGCCCGCATCGGGGAGCGGCTGCCCCACCTCGTCGGCAACCTGCCGGTGCACAGCCCCGGCGAGATCGGCGACCTGCTCTATCACTGCAACTGCACGATGGTCGACAAGTTCAGCGACCGGGCGCTGCTGGCGCCGGCCATCGAGCAGCGCCAGGACTCGAGCTGGCTGTACCGCCTCAACTACCTCTGGCTCGACCCGTCCACCCTGCACCGCATTCGCACCCCGCTACGGCTGGCCTGGCAGCGGGGACCAGATCGGGCGGCACCTGGGTGGGACGTCAGCGGGCCGCAGCGCGGGCAAGGGCATCTGGCGCTGCTGCCGAGCACTCGTCTCAGCGGCCTCTCAGACCCCACCCGTACTGTCATCGTGATCGGTTCGCAACCTGCCCGAGGACAACCAAGGGCGGCTCCCAGGCATCATGGGAAGTGAGCCAGCAGCGCGCCCTGGGCAGCTCCGGGGGCACCACCGGGGGCGACCCGTGGCCGGGTCGGGTGAAGGGATGGACGTGCGATGAGTGCGGTGACGGGGGGACAGGCATCCAGTTCCGGGATCGGGGGCGCCCGCCTGGGAGCCCCGGCGTTGCCGGCCGACCGCAGCGTCGGCGCCCTGGTCACCAGTGCCACGACCGCTCTGACGGTGCTCACTGCGCTCGGCGCAGCGGCGATCTTCTGGGTCATCCACACCGCGCTGGTCGACGACGCCTACATCACGCTTTCCTACGCTCGGACCCTCGCCTTCCACGGCCAGTGGGGCATGATGCCCGGCTACCAGGCCAACACCGCCACCTCACCACTCAACGTGCTGCTGCTGGGCGCCGCGACGCTCGTCGTGCGCGACCCGGTGGTGGCTGCGGGTGTCGTCTTCGTCGGCGCCAGCGTCGCCACCGCACTGGGGTTGCTGGGCCTCGGGCGTGAGCTCGGTGTGGGCTACCGGCTTGCGTTGTTCGGCACCCCGCTGCTGGTCGCGAACCCGCTGCTCGTCTCCACGGTCGGGCTCGAGACGACGCTGGTCGCCGCCGCCATGGTGCACCTCGCCTGGGCGGCCGCCCGCCGTGACGCGGTCCGCTTCGGGCTGGTCGCCGGCCTGCTGTTGTGGCTGCGCCTGGACACCGTGGCGATCGTCGCCGTGCTGGCCCTCGCGACGCCGGGGTTGTGGCGCCGGCTCCACCTGGTCGCCGGGCTGGCGGTCAGCGTGGTGCTGCCGTGGTTGCTGTTCAGCTGGATCTTCCTGGGCTCGGCGATCCCCGACACC
>JBBSGC010000147.1:0-3638 GCA_038254525.1 Propionibacteriales bacterium
AACCGCCGGCTCGCCAGCACCTGGCACGGAGTCCGGCACGTGGGAGTGCGCGGCGCCCGCGCGGTATCGACCACCGCGGCCGGGCGCTACCGGCTGCACCGGCTCACCATCGATGTGGTCGACGCATCCGGGGCCACGGTGCCCTACGCCGACCTCGTCGTGCTCAACACCGTCGACGCCCGGTTGTACGCGGCGTTCACCTTCGTCGCCGGCGCTCCGGCGAAGCTGCAGGTCCCTGGCGGTTCCTACTACGTGCAGGCGACCGTCTTCGGCCGGACGCTGCACATCCCCGTCGCCGCGGACGCGCCGGTGACCGACGCCACCACGATCACGCTGTCCTTGGCCGACGCCACGGTCGTGCCCGACGTCTCCGTCGCCGGGGCCAGGATCAACGAGTTCGACTTCGATGTCGGCCGCTCTGCCGAACGCGGTGGATCGTTCACCGCAGGCTTCTCCGGCTTCTCCCACCCACGCCTTCAGCCGGTGCCGGCGACGCTGCCGCACGGCGAGGCGTGGACCAACATCGGCGGTCACTTCACCCACGGCGACGGCGCCAGCAGCGGTCCGGTCGACGCGAAGGAGCAGCTGCCCGGCACCCCGACGGACCTCACCCGGGCCTACACCAGGAGCGACTTCGCCCGCACTCCCTGGGCGCTCTACGCCAATGCCGGCTCGAAGGACTCCTTCGAGTACGGCTTCGGCTTCGCTCCCAGGGACTTCTTTTTGTTCGCATCCGGTTACCCGGTGCACTTCCCGAGCCGTACCGTCGCCTGGGTGCTCGCGCAGCCCGATGTGCGGTGGAGCCACTCGATCGATGCCTACCTGAGGTTCCGCAACTTCGCCGTGGCCGAGGAGTCATCGCCGTTCCAGCTCTACTCAGCTGGTGGACAGCCGGCCACCTCCTGGTTCCGCCCACCGGTCGGGCCGGGGCAGGAACGAGGGCTGCAGCACACCCGGGTCTGGCCGTTCTGCATCATCTGCCGCGACGGCGACGCCATGTACGTCAACGTGCCCGGGTTCGTCGGCAGCGGCACCGACCACACCGGCTTCGTCTACGGCGACCAGGCGAGCACCTTCACGCTGAGCGCCGGCCGACGGGTCATCGCGCGCAGCCGTAGCTTCGGCCCGTGGGTCCGTGGACTTCCCGCCGCCGACACCACCTACCGGCTGAGCGTCACCGATGCGCCGACGCCGCAGTCGTGGCGGTTGTCCACCCGCGCGCAGACCACCTGGAGCTTCACGTCGGCCGCGGGCTCGGCAACCGTTCCGCTGCTGATGCCGCGCTACTCGCCGCCGACCTCGCTGAGCGGCGTCGGTGCGACGGGTCACGTCGGCTTCCGCCTCGGGTTCGGCCATGTCGGCGGCATCGACACCCGGGTCACCGAGGCGTCCGTGCGCTACTCGTCCGACGGTGGTCGCAGCTGGCGCCGCGCTGAGCTGCGGCGGGTCTCCCCGACCGCGTTCCGGGTCGGCTACTCCCAACCCCGGCTCGCGGGTGGCGCCGGCTACGTCGACCTTCGAGTCACCGGCGTCGACGCCGCTGGCCGCAAGGTCGACGAGACGGTCTCGCGGGTCTACAGCCTGCCGTCCGCCACCGTTCGCCCGAAGGCCGAAAGTGGGCCGCAGGCGGCAGCGTCTCGCTCAGCCGCCGACTCGGCCGGGCGACGCGCTTGCGGGCGGGTCTCCGGTCACGAGGCCCGCTGCCTGGCCATCGTCCAGGCCGGCGGAGCGGCCGCCCTCAACCGGGTCGGCCAACCAGCCGGATACGGCGCGGAGGACCTGCGTGACGCCTACGGGTTGAGCGGCTTCGCGCCCGGCCAGACGGTTGGCGTCGTCGTGGCCTACGACTACCCGAGCGCGGAGGCCGACCTCAACGCCTACCGCAAGGAGTACGGCCTTCCGCAGTGCACGACCGCCAATGGCTGCTTCACCAAGATCAACGACGCAGGCGAGCAGGGTTCCTATCCCCCTGCGGACCAAGGCTGGGCGCTGGAGGCGGCCCTGGACCTGCAGATGGTCTCAGCGGCGTGCCCAAGCTGCCATCTGGTGCTGGCCGAGGCGGACGCGCCCACGACCGGTGCCTTGAGCCGGGCCATCGACGCCGCGGTGGGAGCCGGTGCGAAGGTCACGAACCACTCCTACGGGATCACCGAGTACGCCGGAATCCTGCGGGCCAACCGGCACTACGCCGTTCCAGGTGTCACCGCGGTGGCCGCCAGCGGCGACTACGGCTACCAGCCCGCTTCGTTCCCGGCGTCGTCGCCCGACGTGGTCTCGGTCGGTGGCACCACGCTGACCCGGGCTCCCAATGCGCGTGGCTGGAAGGAGCGCGCTTGGGCCTATGGCGGCAGCGGGTGCTCCGCCTACTTCGACAAGCCTCGTTGGCAGCACAGCCCGGTCTGCGACGGCCGTACGTTCGCCGACGTCTCCGCGGCCGCGGCGCCTGCCCGTGGCGTCGCCGTCTACGACTCGTTCGGCTATGGGGGCCACCATGGCTGGTTCCTCGTCGGGGGCACCAGCGCGTCCTCGCCGTTCGTGGCCGGCGTGATCGCGCAGGCCGGGGCCGGTGGCCTCAAGCCGGCCGACATCTACGCGTCCCATGCCCACTTCCACGACGTGGTCCGCGGTGCCAACGGGTTCTGTCGCGGCAACTACATCTGCACCGCGCGGCGCGGCTATGACGGCCCGACCGGGTGGGGTACGCCGCGCGGCCTGCGGGCGTTCCGCTCACCGGCAGGGCGCTGACAGCCGCGTCCGGCGGCGCACGGAGAGCTCACCTCAAGCGCGAGAGCACGACCGCCCGCGAGTCCGCCTGGTCGGGCGTGCTCGCGGGCGGGGGGCGCTGGCCATAGCCGTCGGAATGCACCTCGCGAAGCACGGTCGCCAGCGCCAGGCCGGCGACTGCGAGAGCGGCCATCAGGATGCCGAGCAGCGAAAGTGTGGTCATGGCAGTATTGTGAGGCCCAACGCATTGCTGCCACCAGTGGCAGAATTGACGTTGCTGCACTAGATACTGCCAAACGCGGAGGTTGCCCTGCTGCGCGACGTCGCGGTGCTCGTCTACGACGGGGTGGCGCCCTTCGAGCTCGGCGTCCTGTGCGAGGCGTGGGGCCTGGACCGTGCCGACGACGGAGTTCCCGCTTTCGGGTTCCGCGTCTGCGCCCCAGTGCCCGGTCGTGTCGCCACCACCGGCGGGTTCGACCTGCACGTCAGCGACGGGCTCGAGGTGCTGCGGGACGCCGACCTGGTGTGCGTACCGGCGATGCCGCGGGACGCGACTGCGCCACCGGCGGTGCTGGCCGCGCTGCGGGCCGCGCTCGATCGTGGAGCCCGGGTGCTGTCGGTGTGCTCGGGCGCGTTCGTGCTCGGCGAGGCCGGGTTGCTCGACGGTCGCCGCTGCACGACGCACTGGCGTTATGCCCAGGAGCTTGCTGCCCGGTTCCCGCAGGCCGTGGTGGACCCCGACGTGCTCTACGTCGACGAGGACCCCGTGATCACCAGCGCGGGCTCGGCCGCTGGGATCGACGCCTGCTTGCACCTGCTCCGGAAGGAGTTCGGTGCCCAGGTGGCGGCTGCCGTGGCGCGTCGCATGGTCGTGCCGCCACATCGTGACGGCGGTCAGGCACAGTACGTCCGCA
>JBBSGC010000148.1:0-3482 GCA_038254525.1 Propionibacteriales bacterium
CAGCAGCGCATGCACCGCCGGGGTCCACGGCCCGGTGGGCCGGCGTACCGTCGCGCCGATCCGCACCGCGCCGCCGACGTTGCCGCCGGGCAGCGCCTCGCCGTCGAGGAGCCGGTCGCGAAGCGCCGCGACTAACGGCACGTCCGGCCGCAGCCACCGCACCTGGTCGAGCTCCTCGGGCCCCAGCCACCGCAGGGCGTCGTGCTCGCGCGGCTCGGGCTCGCCGGCCACCAGCTCGGCTTCGTGCACATGCAGCAGGTAGCCGCCGGGCAGCGGCTGCTCCCCAGGCAGCCGGCGCAGCACCCGTACCGCGCAGCCGAGCTCCTCACCCACCTCGCGCACGCAGGCGGCTGCCGGGCTCTCTCCTGGTCGCACCTTGCCACCGGGCAGCTCCCAGCCGCCAGCGAGCTCCGGAGGAGCTGTGCGCCGGGTGGCCAGGACCCGAGCGTGCTCCACGATCGCAGCGGCGCTCACCAGTCGCCCGGGGCGGCTCGACACAGGCACGACCATGGCGCAGGTCAGGCTAGACCGTCACCACGCGGCTGTACGGTCGGGCCGACCCGGTCGACGTGCGACATGTCACGCTCCGTCGACTTCCCCGGCGCCGGATCGCAGGGTTAAGTTCACAGCATCCTCACGACGCAAGGAGGCCCGGTGCCCCAGGGAGCCTGGTCCGACGCCGAGCACGAGGGGCCGGGCGCCCCCGGCCGGCGAGCACCCTGATGAGCACGGGGGTCGAGGGGCCGACGCGGGCCTCCATCGACGCACGCACGCTGCGCCAGGACCGTTGGTGGGCCTACCCGCTGGTCACCTTCGTCGTCTTCGCCGCCTTCATCGTCTATGCGACGATCCGGGCCTTCGCGGGCTCCCACTACTACGCGGCCCCTTACCTGTCGCCGTTCTACTCCCCGTGCCTCACCGACAACTGCCAGGCCGGGTCCAGTGACTTCGGGCAGCCGATCGGGTGGTGGTCGCTGTCGCCGTCGCTGGTGGTGCTGATCTTCCCGCTGGGATTCCGGCTCAGCTGCTACTACTACCGCAAGGCCTACTACCGCGCGTTCTGGCTCTCCCCACCGGCGTGCGCTGTCGCCGAACCACATGGGTCCTACACAGGCGAGAGCCGGTTCCCGCTCATCTTCAACAACATCCACCGCTGGTTCTTCTACGCCGCGGTGGTGATCTCGCTGATCCTCACCTACGACACGGTGCTCGGCTTCCGGGATGCAGCCGGACACTGGGGGCACGTGGGTCTCGGCACGCTGGTGCTGCTGGTCAACATCGTGCTGATCTGGCTCTACACCCTGTCGTGCCACTCCTGCCGGCACGCCGTTGGTGGACGGCTGCGGCACTTCTCCAAGCACCCGGTTCGCTACCGTGCCTGGTCGTGGGTGTCTCGCCTCAACGCCCACCACGCGCGCTACGCCTGGCTCAGCCTGTTCTCCGTGGCGCTGGCCGACCTCTACGTCTACCTGCTCGCCAGCGGCGCGTTCACCGACCCGCGGCTGTTCTAGGCGGGCGTACGGATGAGCTCCGCGCGACCTGAGAGGACCGAATGAGCGCGCACGACTTCGAGCACCACGCCTACGACGTGGTCGTCATCGGTGCGGGCGGCGCCGGCCTGCGGGCGGCGATAGCGGCGCACGAAGCGGGCGCACGCACGGCGGTGGTCTGCAAGTCGCTGCTCGGCAAGGCCCACACGGTGATGGCCGAAGGCGGCATCGCCGCGGCGATGGGCAACGTCTATGCCGATGACAACTGGCGGGTGCACTTCCGCGACACCATGCGCGGCGGCAAGATGCTCAACAACTGGCGGATGGCCCAGCTGCATGCGCAGGAGGCCCCCGACCGGGTCCTCGAGCTGGAGGAGTGGGGGGCGCTCTTCGACCGCACCGAGGACGGGCTGATCTCCCAGCGCGACTTCGGCGGCCACCGCTATGCGCGACTCGCACACGTCGGCGACCGCACGGGCCTGGAGATGATCCGCACCCTTCAGCAGCGGGCTGTCTCCCTCGGCATCGACGTGTTCATGGAGTGCACGGTCACCGAGCTGTTGCTCGACGGTACGGGTGGCGACGGCGAGCCTCGGATCAGCGGCGCATTCGCGTACTGGCGGGAGTCCGGCCGGTTCATCGTCTTCGAGTCACCAGCAGTGGTGCTGGCGACCGGCGGGATCGGCAAGTCCTACCAGGTGACCAGCAACTCCTGGGAGTACACCGGTGACGGGCACGCGCTGGCGCTGCGGGCCGGGGCCAGCCTGATCAACATGGAGTTCGTCCAGTTCCACCCGACCGGCATGGTGTGGCCGCCCAGCGTGCGCGGCATCCTCGTCACCGAGTCGGTGCGCGGTGACGGCGGCGTGCTGCGCAACTCCGAGGGCAAGCGGTTCATGTTCGACTACATCCCGGAGTTCTTCAAGAGCGAGACGGCCGACTCCGAGGACGAGGCCGACCGCTGGTACGAGGACAAGAAGAACAACCGCCGCCCACCGGAGCTGCTGCCGCGCGACGAGGTGGCCCGGGCCATCAACTCCGAGATCAAGGCCGGTCGCGGGTCACCGCACGGCGGCGTATTCCTCGACATCGCGTCGCGCCGCGACGCCGCCTTCATCCAACGGCGGCTGCCGTCGATGTACCACCAGTTCAAGGAGCTCGCCGACGTCGACATCACCGCCGAGCCCATGGAGATCGGGCCGACCTGCCACTACGTCATGGGCGGTGTCGAGGTCGACCCCGACACCGGCATATCGAAGGTGGACGGGCTGTTCGCCGCCGGCGAGGTGGCCGGTGGCATGCACGGCTCCAACCGGCTCGGTGGCAACTCGCTGTCGGACCTGCTTGTCTTCGGCCGACGATGCGGCGAAGGCGCCGCGGCGTACGCCCGGTCGTTCGTCGGGTCGCGCCCGGTCGTCGACGCCGATGCGGTGCAGGGTGCCGCACGGGCGGCAGTCGAGCCGTTCGCCCGGACCGGCGGCGAGAACCCGTACACCGTGCAACGCGACCTCCAGGAGCTGATGCAGAACCTGGTCGGCATCATCCGCCGCGAGGAGGAGCTGACCCGGTCGCTGCACGAGCTGAAGTCGCTGGCCGACCGGCTCGAGGGTCTGTCGGTCGAGGGCCATCGGCAGTACAACCCCGGCTGGCACCTGGCACTGGACCTGCCCAACATGCTGCTGGTCAGCACCTGCATCGCGAAGGCGGCGCTGGAGCGGACCGAGTCCCGCGGGGGGCACACCCGCGAGGACCACCCGGGCGCGGCCGACTCCTGGGGCGAGGTCAACCTGGCGTTGACGCTGCGCGACGGCGAGCTCGCGCTGGCCCCCCAGCCGCTGCCGCAGATGCCCGACGAGCTGCGCGAGCTCTTCGAGACGACGAGCTGAGGAGACGCGATGGGTTACGACCTGGCGATGCGACTGTGGCGTGGCGACAGCAGCGGCGGTGACCTCGAGGACTTCACAGTGGCCGTCGAGGAGGGCGAGGTGGTCC
>JBBSGC010000149.1:0-3435 GCA_038254525.1 Propionibacteriales bacterium
GAGGTCAGCGTGTGGTTGCTCGTGTCGGCGTTGGTCACCGTCACCTTCGCACCCGGCTTGACCGTGGCCGGCCCCGAGTACGCGAAGTTCTTGATGCTGACCGCCGCGCTGGACGCCGAGACGCCACCCGAGGTCGACGGCGATGACGACGCAGAGGTCGACGGCAATGACGACGTGGTCGTCGTAGATGTGGTGCTCGAGCTGTCGCCCGAGGAGCCACATCCGGACAACGCGATGACTCCCACAGCCACGAAGGCAACGAGCGTACGTGGTGAACGCCGGACTGAGGCGACGGCTTGGGTTTGCATGTCACCGACTATGCGCGCCTGGCGGGCATGGCTGTAGTGCACCTTGGTCGTAGTACCCGAGGCAGCTGTCGATTCCGGGCCGTCTCGTTCGTAGACAGAGTAGGAACCGACATCGGGTCGGCCGCAATGAAGGGACATCACCATGAAGCAGTACCTGCTGGCTGTGCACTCGGTCGAGGGCGAGACCGTGCCGGGCGCCGAGGCGATGCAACAGATGTACCAGGATGTCGAGGCCGTCAACAACCAGCTCCGTGAGGCGGGGGCCTGGGTGTTCGCCGGCGGTCTGTACCCGGCGGACACCGCGACCGTCGTGCGGGTGCGCGATGGGGAGGTGCTCACCACCGACGGCCCGTTCGCGGAGACCAAGGAGCAGCTCGGCGGGTTCTGGGTGATCCAGGCCGACGACCTCGACGTGGCGCTGAACTGGGCCGGCAAGGCGGCGACAGCCTGCGGCGGGCCGGTCGAGGTGCGGCCGTTCCAGGAGGAGCCCGAAGGCTGAGATGACAACAGCGCCCTACGACGTTGCGGCCGTCTCCCGGCTGTTCCGCGACGAGTACGGCCGGGCGGTCGCCACGCTGACCCGTCTCCTTGGCGACATCGGGCTCGCCGAGGAGGCGGTCCAGGACGCCTTCGTCGTGGCCGTACAGAGGTGGCCGGAAGCGGGGCTGCCGGCCAACCCCGGCGGCTGGATCGTGACGACCGCCCGCCGGCGAGCCATCGACCGGCTGCGGCGCGAGGCGACCCGCGTGGACCGGCACGCCCAAGCCGCATTGCTGAACTCGTCAGGCGACGAGCCCGAGGTGGGACCCGTGCACGATGACCGGCTCCGGCTGATCTTCACCTGCTGCCATCCGGCGCTGGCTGCGGAAGCGCAGGTCGCGCTGACCCTGCGCCTGCTCGGCGGACTCGACACGGCACAGATCGCCAGAGCGTTCCTCGTGTCCGAACCGACGTTGGCCCAGCGGCTCGTGCGTGCCAAGCGCAAGATCCGGGACGCGGCGATCCCCTACCGGGTGCCCGCCGAGGCGGAGCTCCCCGACCGGCTGCGAGCAGCGCTGGCGGTCGTGTACCTGGTGTTCAACGAGGGCTACCGCGCCACCGACAGCGACGAGCTGGTCCGCGCCGAGCTCTGTGCCGAGGCCGTACGGCTGGCCCGCCTGCTGGCGACGCTGATGCCCGACGAGCCGGAGGTGCTGGGCCTGCTGGCGCTGCTGCTGCTCCTCGACGCTCGGCGGGCGTCCCGCACGGGGCCGGACGGAGCGCTCGTGCTGCTTCCCGACCAGGACCGCACTCGATGGGACCAGGCTCTGGTCGCCGAGGGGCAGGCGTTGGTCAGAGCGTGCCTGCGCCGCAACACTCCCGGGCCCTACCAGATCCAGGCCGCGATCAACGCGGTGCACGTCGATGCCGCTACCGCGGCCGACACCGACTGGCACCAGGTGCTGCAGCTCTACGACCAGCTCCTGGCCTGCCAGCCGACCCCCGTCGTGGCACTCAACCGTGCGGTCGCCCTCGCCGAGGTGCACGGCCCCGCGGCCGCGTACGCGGAGCTGGCCGGCCTGCCGCTGCAGGGGTACCAGCCCTATCACGTCGCGCGCGCGGAGCTGCTCCGCCGCATGGGCAGGCACGACGAGGCGCTCCAGGCTTACGACCAGGCGCTGGCGCTGACCACCAACGCCGTTGAGCGCGCGCACCTCGAACGACGCTGCCGTTAGTCACGATGGGACGCGTAGGCTCCGGTCGCGTCGTGTCGCGGCGACCACCGCCAGCGGCCACAGCGCCTGCGAACCGGCCGCGACTCGCTCAGCCAGGCCGATCCGCTCCCCGTCAGCCAGCAGCTCGGCGAAGAGCCAACCGAGACTGCCCAGCAACAGCACCGCAGCACCGGCGCCGACCACCGGCCGGAGCACCCACACCACCGGAGGCCGGCGTCGCCAGGCCAACGCCGGCCAGGCGGCCAGTGACGTCAGCGCCAGCGCAGCCGCGACCGTATGCGCTCTTGAGCCGCCCTGGTCGGCCGGCAGCGGCAGCAACGCAACCAGCACCGTAGCTGCACCACCGAGTCCGAGCAGCACCCTCCCTGCCGCAGCCGCCGGACGCAACGAGGCCGCCGTGACCCCATGGCAGACACCCAGCCCCGCGAGCGCAGTGGTCATCACCCACCGATCCTGGGCACCCCGTGCGGCCAGGGCGCTGATCGACTCGGTCACCGAGTCGAATCCAGCAGGCTGAAGCGCGGCAGCGAGCGTCCAGCCGCCGATCAGCAGCACCGGAGCCGCAGCCGACGAGAGCACCCCCCACCACGCCGTACGCAGCACGACTCCCATCGTCAGATCGTGCGCCGTCACTACGGCGAGCGCTCCACGACGCGGCGCACGTGGCCAACCGTCGCCGCGTCCAGCAGCCCGAGCGAGTGAGCATGCTCGGCCGCGGCGACGCTGTCACGCACCAACAGCATCGGCGTGCCGAGCGCCGAGAGATCGGCTGCCAGCTCTCGTACGCGCTGCGAGCGGACCGGCGTCTGAGGTGTCACGTCTCGGATATAGATCGCGTGCAGTCGATCCGGCCGGGCCCGGGCCACCGCGGCGTAGGCCTCCGGGTCGTGCTGTCCGCTGTCGCCCACGAGCACCCAACGCAGCTGTGGGTGCTCATCCATCAACGAGATGACCACTCGCGACTTGAATACGATCCCGTCCTCGCGGAACAGCCACGTGCCACCCGGTCCCCAGTCCGCCATCAGCATCGGGCCGGGCGGGAAGGCGTGCCGGGCCAGGAAGCGCTCAAGCACGGAATGCAGGTTCCAGGCGCCCGTGGACACGTAGAACACCGGCGCCCGGCCTTGGTCGCCGGCGACCAGGCCGGCGTAGAGCTCCGACGCACCGCCTATCGGCAGCCGTTGCTCCTCGGCGACCAGCAGGGTGGTCCGGATCGCCTCCACGAGCCGGGTGAGCCCGGTATGAATGATGGTGTCGTCGATGTCGCTGACGACACCCACGCGCGCCTCGGGATCCACCACCAGCACTCGGCCCGGCACGACCTCGGCGGTCCCCAGGCGAAAGACCACCGGGTGCCAACCAGGTGCCAGCCCGGGTGTCTCGACGGTGGCGTCGACATAGCCCTCGACATC
>JBBSGC010000150.1:0-3419 GCA_038254525.1 Propionibacteriales bacterium
CCGGGTACTCGTGGGCGTAGGTCGCGGCTCCGGTGACCTTGTCGCGCCCCTCCACCCGGGCCAGCGCGTCCAGGCGGGGGCCGCGGGCCTCGGCGATGCTCATCGCGTGCCTGCGTCCGGCTCGGCGCCCGCCGCGAGGGCAGTCAGCGTGGCCACCGCGAGGTTGCGGGCCAGCGGCAGCTTGAAGGCGTTGCCCGGCAGGGGGTCAGCGGCCGCCAACTCGACGTCGACCGCGGCGGCGACCGTGCCGTCGGTGACCCGGCCGCCGCGCAGTGCGTCCTCGGCGCGACGGGCGCGCCACGGCCGGTGCGCCAGGGCGCCGAATGCCAGCCGTACGTCGCGTACGCGCCCGTCGGCGATGTCCAGGGCGGCCGCCACCGAGCCCAGGGCGAACGCGTAGGACGCCCGGTCGCGGGCCTTGCGGTAGGCCGAGCGGCGCAGCAGCGCGGTGGCCGGCGGCAGCTCGACGGCGGTCACCAGGTCACCGGGCTCCAGGGTCGTGTCGCGACTCGGGTCGTCGCCGGACAGCCGGTAGAGCTCGTCGAGCTGCAGCGCCCGGTCACCGCCGGCGCCGTGCACGTGCACCCCCGCGTCCAGCGCCGTGAGGGCCACCGCCATGTCGGAGGGATGGGTGGCGATGCAGTGCTCGCTGGCGCCGAGCACGGCGAGGTCGCGGTGGACGCCGGTACGCGCGGGGCAACCCGAACCGGGCCGGCGCTTGTTGCACGGCTTGGTCGGGTCGGTGAAGTAGACGCATCTGGGGCGCTGCAGGAGGTTGCCACCGACGGTCGCCAGGTTGCGCAGCTGGCCCGAGGCGCCGGCCAACAGGGCTTGGGAGAGCACCGGATAGTCGCGGCGGATGCGCGGATCGGCGGCCAGGTCGCTGTTGCGCACCGCGGCGCCGATGAGCAGGCCACCCTCGGCGGTCGCCTGCACCTGGTTCGACAAGGCGCCGGTCACGTCGACCAGGAGGTCGGGGGTGGCGACCCCGAGCCGCATCAGGTCGACGAGGTTCGTGCCGCCGGCCAGGTAGGCCGCGTCGGGGCTCGAGGTGACCGCGTCCAGCGCGCCCTCCCGATCGGTGGCCCGCTCGTACCCGAACGCCCTCACCGGGCAGCCCGCGCGAGGGCGGCATCGAGGACGGCGGGCACGATGTTGACGTAGGCGCCGCAGCGGCACAGGTTGCCCGCCATGCGCTCCCGGACCTCGGCGGCGTCGAGATCGTTGGCGCGGGTGGAGCGGTCGGCCCCGTCCGGCACCGCGCCGGTCACTGAGCGAGTCACTGCGCTGGGCCATCCGGCGTCCGCCTCGGCGAGCATGCCCACCGCCGAGCAGATCTGGCCCGGCGTGCAGTAGCCGCACTGGAAGGCATCCCGGTCAAGGAACGCCTGCTGGACCGGGTGCAGCCGCTCGCCGTCGGCGAGTCCCTCCACGGTCGTGATGGGCCGGTCCTGCACGGTGACCGCCAGCACCAGGCAGGAGTTGACGCGCCGGCCGTCGAGCAGCACGGTGCACGCGCCGCACTGGCCGTGGTCGCAGCCCTTCTTGGAGCCGGTGAGCCCGATGGCGTTGCGCAGCGCGTCCAGCAACGAGGTGCGGTGGTCGAGCTGCAGGCTGCGCGGCACCCCGTTGACGTCCAACCGCACCCGACTGCTGGTCTCGCGCCGGCTGCTCTCGCGCCGGTTGGTCGGGCGTGGCGTGGTCTCGCGCCGGTTGGTCGGGCGTGGCGTGGTCGGGCGTGGCGTGGTCGGGTCGCTCAGTGCACTGGGGTCTGCCGGCTCGCTCACCCCGCGATCCTAAGTGCGCCCATCCGTGAGTTCTCGACCGCCCATCCGTGAGTTCTCGACCGGCGATCCGTGAGTTCGGCCCGCGGTTGCGGCCACCGTACGGCCGCACGAGGATGGCGAGGTGAGCGCACCAGGACCCGACCGGCCGATCAGCCAAACCTCAACCTCGCCCACCGTGGCTGTCCTCGGCACCGGCACCATGGGAGCCGGCATGGCGCGAAACATTGCCGCCGCCGGCATGCCGCTGCGGGTCTGGAACCGGTCGCGCGACAAGGCCGAAGCGCTGCGCGAGTGCGGCGCGCTCGTCGCGGAGTCGCCAGCGCAAGCCGCCGAGGGCGCCGACATCGTGGTGACCATGCTGTTCGACATGGCCAGTGTCGCCGAAGTGATGACGATGGCCGCGGCGGGACTCTCACCGGGCGTCTTGTGGCTGCAGACCAGCACGGTCGGGGTCGTCGGCGCCGAGGCGTTGGCCGGCGTCGCGCAGGGGGCTGGCCTCAGCTACGTCGACGCACCCGTACTCGGCACGAAGCAGCCCGCGGAGTCCGGCGAGCTCATCGTGCTGGCCTCCGGCGAACCGGCGCTCCGCGAACGCATCCAGCCGGTGCTCGAGGCGATCGGCAAGACGACTCTGTGGCTCGGCCCGGCAGGTGCCGGCAGCCGCCTCAAGCTGGCCGTGAACGCCTGGGTGCTGACGGTCGTCGAGGGCGTGGCCGAGTCACTCGCGCTCACCGAAGCCCTCGGCCTGGACCCTCATCACTTCCTGGACGCGGTGCGAGGCGGTCCGCTGGACGCGCCGTACGTACAGCTCAAGGGAGCCGCGATGCTGGCCGGCGACTTCTCGCCCGCGTTCGGCCTGGCCGGGGCGGCGAAGGATGCCGGCCTGGTGGTCGCCGCCGCGCAGGAGGCGGGCGTCGACAGCTCGCTCCTGGAGGTCGTCGAGTCGCACCTGCGACGCGCCGTGGACGCCGGTCACGGCGACCTCGACATGTCGGCCACCTACCTCGAGCATGGCCGCCGCTGACCGAGAGCTAGGACTCGACCCGGGGCGACTTCTTCTGGAGCCGGTCGATCATCTCCGACGCCTGCGCCTTGGTCAGCTCGTCTGGGAGCTCCTCGCCGGACTCGCGCGCCAGCGTCTCCAGGTAGCTGCGCTGTGGCCCGGTCATCGGCTCGCCGCCGGTGGCCCACTGCTCGGTGGGCTTCTCTGCATTCTGCTCGCTCATGCGTGCGACGGTAGCGCGTGGCTGAGCTGGGAGCTTGCCCGGTGCACGGTCTTGACCGACGTGCGGTACGGATGCGCCGACAACTCACGGATGGGCGGTCGAGAACTCACGGATCGGCGAGGGTGGCGGCGCGGGCGAGGGCGGCGTCGAGCATCGGTTCGGTGAGCCGGCCGGTGAACGTGTTCTGCTGACTGGGATGGAAGCTGCCCACCAGCGTCACCCGGCCGCCCGTCGGAGTGCTCAGCCCCACCTCCACGCCATGGCCGAACCGAGGTCGTGGCCGCGGCACCGACCCCTCGAGCGCCCGCACCGAGCGCAGCACCGCATCGAAGCCATAGGAGCCGAGTGCCACGATCACCCGCAACGACGGCAGCACGAGGCGCAGCTCGGCGAGCAGCCACGGCGC
>JBBSGC010000151.1:0-3414 GCA_038254525.1 Propionibacteriales bacterium
CCGGCCCGGGGCTCCGCGGGCACAGGTGACGGTTGCCGGTGTCGTCGAGCTGCCGCAGGCCGACTCGTTGTTCCAGCGGGTCGGCGCGCCGGCACAGTCGCAACCGGTGGCGCCTCCGGACAACGTCGTGCTGTTGCCGGGTCCGCTCTTCGACCGACTCACCGCGCCGGTGGCTCGCGCCCAGCCGCAGGCGCTGACCCAGCAGGTGCACGTGGCCCTCGACCAGGTCCTGCCCCCGGACCCGGCTACCGCCTTCTCGCAGAGCCTGGCCGCGGCGAACAACTTCGAGGCAGCCGTCTCCGGTGCCGCCAAGGTCGGCAACAACCTCGGAGCCGCTCTCGACGCGGCGCGCGAGGACGCGGCGTACTCGCTGGTGCTCTTCCTCTTCCTGGGCTTACCGGGAGCCATCCTCGCTGCCGTGGTCACCGCGACGGTGACCTCCGCAGGCTCGGTCCGGCGCCGTCGTGAGCAGTCACTGCTGCGCACCCGCGGTGCGACGCGTGGACAGGTCCTGCGGCTCGCGGGCGTGGAGGCCCTGCTGGTCGGCGTGACCGGCAGCGCGCTCGGCATCGCGCTGGCCGCTCTGGTCGGCCGGCTGGTCTTCGGCACGGCATCCTTCGGCGCGACGTCTGCGGCCGCGCTGGCGTGGACGGGCGCTGCCGCTGCGGCCGGCATCGGCGTTGCGGCGCTCGCCGTGCTGGGTCCGGTCCGCCGGGACCTGCGCGAGGCGACGACAGTCGAAGGCCGCGCAGTCGTCGGTCGCGAGCCAGCCCCGCGCTGGCTGCGGTTCGGTGTCGACTTCGTGCTGCTCGCGCTGTCGCTGGCGATCTTCTGGGCGGCCGGCCGCAACCAGTACGCGCTGGTGCTAGCCCCCGAAGGCGTGCCCAAGCTGTCGATCAGCTACTGGGCCTTCGGCGGTCCGGCGCTGCTCTGGCTCGGCGCCGCGCTTCTCACCTGGCGCGTCAGCTACCTCTTCCTGCGACACGGACGGCCGCTCGTCGCGCGGCTGCTGCGCCCGGTGACGGGACCGCTCGCGGGCACGGTCGCGGCAACCATGCAGCGCCGCCGGCGGCTGCTCAGCCGGGCAGTGGTGCTGATTGCACTGGCCTTCACCTTCGCCGTCTCGACCGCGACCTTCAACGCGACGTACGCCAACCAGGCAGAGGCCGACGCCCAGCTGTCCAACGGCGCCGACGTGACGGTCACCGAGCCCCCCGGCAGTGCCGTCGGCCCAGCGGGCGCGGCCAGGCTGGCGTCGGTTTCGGGTGTCCGAGCGGTCGAACCAGTGCAGCACCGGTACGCCTACGTGGGCGCTGACCTGCAGGACATGTTCGGGATCGACCCGGCCACGATCGGCAACGCCACGACGCTGCAGGACGCGTACTTCCAGGGCGGGTCGGCCTCCCAGCTGCTCGACACGCTGTCCTCAACACCCAACGGAATCCTGGTCAGCGCCGAGACGGTCGCCGACTTCCAGCTGGTGAAGGGCGACCAGCTGAACCTACGGCTGCGGGACAGCCGGACCAACTCGCTGATCACCGTGCCGTTCGTCTACGTCGGGGTCGTCAACGAGTTCCCCACTGCTCCCAAGGACAGCTTCCTGGTCGCCAACGCCTCCTACATCGCGGCACAGACCGGCAGCGACGCCGTCGGCTCCTTTCTCGTGGACACCGCTCCCGGAGACGAGCAAGCCGTCGCTGCCCGGCTGTCGCAGGCGCTCGGCACCTCGGCGACCGTCACCGACATCACCCAGACCCGCGGCCTGATCGGCTCGAGCCTCACCGCGGTGGACCTGCGTGGGCTGAGCCGGGTCGAGCTCGGGTTCGCCGTCGTCCTGGTGCTTGCCGCCGCGGGGCTCGTGCTCGGTCTGGGCGTGGCCGAGCGCCGCCGTACGTTCGCGATCGCCTCAGCCCTCGGCGCCCGCCGCCGCCAGCTGGTCGGGCTGGTGCTCGGCGAGTCGGCGGTCGTGGGTCTGGTCGGGCTGCTCGCGGGAGCGGCGCTGGCCTGGGCGCTGTCGCGGATGCTCGTCGCGGTGCTCTCCGGAGTCTTCGACCCACCACCGGCGGGGTTGACCGTGCCGTGGACCTATGTCGTCGGTGTCGTCGCGGCGTCGGCGGTTGGGTTGGCGTTCACCGGGGCGTTGGCCGCACGCAGCAGCCGGCGGCCTGCGGTGGAGGAGCTGAGGGAGCTGCGCTGATCCGGCGTCCGGGCGCCTAGCCTGTGCTCATGGCCCACCTGCTGCTGGTGGAGGACGACGCCACGATCGGTGTCCTGCTCGAGTCCGCGCTGCGCGCCAACGGACACACCGTGACCTGGCAGCGCACCGGCGCCAGCGCGCTGGCACACGCGGCGCGAGATGGCGCCGACCTCGTGCTGCTCGACCTCGGTTTGCCGGACATGGACGGTGTCGACGTGTGCCGCGAGCTCCGCTCGCTGCTGCCCGGTTGTGTCCTGGTGATGCTCACCGCACGCACCGACGAGATGGATGTCGTCATCGGTCTCGAGGCAGGTGCTGACGACTACCTCACCAAGCCCTTCGGCCGCACGGAGCTGCTTGCCCGGGTGCGAGCGCACCTGCGTCGACGAGGGACGGACGACCAGCCCGCCGTCCCCTTTGAGGATGGTGACCTGCACCTGGACCCGGCCGGGCGCCGCTGCCTGGTCAGCGGGATGCCCGTGGACCTGCGGCCGAGGGAGTTCGACCTGCTGGCCCGCCTGGCCCGCACCCCCGGCCAGGCCGTGAGCAGACAGACGCTGATGGCGGACGTCTGGGACGACCACTGGTTCGGTTCCAGCAAGACCCTCGATGTGCACGTCGCCGCCCTCCGGCGTCAGCTGTCCGCGGCTGCGCACCGGTCACCGACTCCGGTCGGGCTGCCGACGATCACCACCCTGCGCGGCTACGGCTACCGGCTCGATTCGGTCGCATCTGCACCTGCACGTCCTTGACGCCAGGATCGGGCGCCGCGGATTTGCTGATCCGGCTCAGTTGCTTTCCACAGGCGGCAGCTGCCGTCCGGAAATGTCGGTGGCGGCTGCTCGAATGGGGTCATGTTCGAAAGGGCGGTCGACCTGCTCCAGCTGGTGCTCGCGCACGACGGCGGGCGTGCGCAGGCGTTGAGCGATGCCGATCCGCTGATCCGCGTCGAGCCCTGGCCGGGATCTTTGCCATCAGGTGCCCTGACGAGCCAGCAGCTGATTGACCGGATCACCGCGACCGAGTTGCTGGTCGACACCCTGCAAGCCGAGCAGGCCCGCGACATCGCTCAACTCGTCGCGGCCCGGGTCGCTGAGGACAGCCACCTGCCCGGCGTGGATGACCGACTGCTCGGTCGCACCGTTCCGACTGAGCTGGGTCTCGCGCTGCGAGTCGCCCCGATGACCGCACAGAACAGAATGGTCACCTCAGTGGCG
>JBBSGC010000152.1:0-3367 GCA_038254525.1 Propionibacteriales bacterium
CGCGCGCTCGGCGCCACCGCGTAGTGACTTGTCCTTGAACTGCGTCATCCGGCTGGCCTCGCCGAAACCGGTGATGCAGCTCAGCACCCACGCCAGCTGCGCGTGCTCGGGCACCTGGCTCTGCACGAACAACGCGCTGCGTGCCGGGTCGATGCCCGCTGCGAGCAGCTGTGCGGCGGCCCGCAGCGTCCGCTCTCGCAGCTGGTCGGGGTCGTGTTCGGCGGTGATCGCGTGCAGGTCAACTATGCAGTAGTACGCGTCGTGGTCGTCCTGCAAGGCGACCCACTGCCGCAGCGCACCGAGGAAGTTCCCGATGTGGAAGGAGTCCGCGGTCGGCTGGATGCCGGACAGGACCCGCGGCCGGCGGCTGGACTGGGTCGGCATGCGCCACATTCTGCCGCGGCGCGGCGGATCCCGAGGTGCTGGGTGGCTCCTACGGCTTGCGGGCCGTGGCGCCGGACACCCGGCGAAGCTCCGACTGCGTCGAAGGCGAGCTGGCGACGGGCGGGGCGGGCTGCTCGTGCGTGGCGTCGGGCACGTCGACCGCGACAGCGGGGGGCGGCTCGTCGGGCGGCGGCGCTGCTGTGCTGATCCGGATCCGCGACACCCGATGGCCGTCGACCTCGACGACGCTGAGCTGGTGGTCGCCGACCGGCACCTCCTCACCAACCTGCGGCAGGTGACCGAGCGCCGCGATCAGGTAGCCGGCGACGGTCTCGTAGGGTCCCTCGGGCAGCTCGATGCCCGTCTCGTCGGAGAAGTCGTCGAGGTTCAGCCGCCCGTCGAGCTCGACGGCACCGCCCACCAGGCGCAGCGTGGATGCCGGCGCCAGGTCGTACTCGTCCTGGATGTCGCCGACCAGCTCCTCCACGAGATCCTCGAGCGTGACGATCCCGGCGGTCCCCCCGTACTCGTCGACGACGATGGCCAGGTGCACGCCCTCGCGGCGCATGTCGCTCAGTGCCGCGAGCACCTCGCGGGTGCCGGGCAGCATGAGCGTGTCTCGAGCCAGGTCGCCGACGCGCAGGGAGCGACCCTGCACGCGCGGGTCGAAGAGGTCTCGCACGTGCAGGAATCCGACGACGTCGTCGGTCGAGGTGCCGGTCACCGGGTAACGCGAGTGCGGCTGCTCGAGCACGAACGCGAGCGCCCGGAACACCGGCATCGAGGCCTCGATGAAGTCAACCTCCGTGCGCGGCACCATGACCTCTCGGATCTGCCGGTCGCCGGCATCGAAGACGTCCTCGACGATCTGCCGCTCCTCCGCGCTCAGCGTCTCGTGGGAGCTCACCAGGGCCCGCAGCTCCTCGTCGCTCATCGCAGCGCGGGCCGAGGTGGGGTCGCCGCCAAGCAGGCGAACCGCCGCGTCGGTCGACCTCGACAGCAACCAGATCACCGGTTTGGAGTAGCGCGAGATCCGGTCGACGGTCGGGCCCAGGGCATAGGCGATGCCGACGGTGCGCTGCAACGCCAGCCGCTTGGCGGTGAGCTCGGAGATGACTATCGAGAAGTACGAGATCACGACGGTGACCCCGATCAGCGCGATGGCGGCGGCGACTTGCGCGGGAAGTCCCCACCCTTGCAGCTGCGGCGCCAGCTCGTCGGCCAGCGTGGCGGCGCCGAACGCGGCCGAGAGGAAGCCGCTGAACGTCACCCCAACCTGCACCGCCGACATGAACCGGTTGGGGTCGGTGGCCAGCGCGGCGACGGTCCGGCCACGCTTTCCCCGCTCGGCGAGCGCCTTGACCTGACCGGCGCGCAGTGAGATCAGCGCCAGCTCGGCGGCGGCGAACACGCCACCCAGCACGATGAAGAAGGCGACCAGACCGATGTTGATCACGGTTCCGTTCATGCCGGCCCGTTCATGCCGGTCAGCGTAGTCGCTGCCCAATCCGGGGGCGCCTCCGCGATCCGTGGGAGAGTGACGCCACCTGAGCCCGAGCCGGGGAGCCGCGAGGGGGCCGCATGACGCAGACGCCAGGGCAGTGGTCGGCACCCGGGCGGGTCAACTTGATCGGTGAGCATCTGGACTACAACGGCGGCCCCGTGCTCCCGATTGCCATCGACCGGCAGACGACCGTACGCGCGGCGCTACGGGACGACGACATCGTGGCCCTAGGTTCGGACGCCGCGCCGGCCGGCGCGGAGTTCCCGACGTCGACCAACCCCGGAGACGTCCCGGGCTGGGCGTCGTACGTCGCCGGTGTGGTGTGGGCGCTTCGCGCAGCCGGCCACCACGTGCCCGGGCTGGACCTGCACATCCGCTCCGACGTCCCGCTCGGCGCCGGCCTCTCCTCGTCGGCGGCGCTGGAGTGCGCCGTCGCGGTCGCCATCCGCGACCTGGCCGACCTCGAGGTCGACGACCTGGCGCTGGCGCTGCTCGCCCAGCGTGCGGAGAACGACTACGTCGGCGTGCCCAGCGGAGCGATGGACCAGCTGGCCTCGATGTGTGGCGTCGCCGGGCACGCCCTGCTGATCGACTCCGACCGCCCAACGGTCCGGGCGGTCGCCGCCGACTGGACCCGGCACGACCTCGCACTTGTGGTCGTCGACACCCGGGTGAGCCACGAACACAGCGGCGGCGGCTACGCGAGCCGGCGCGCCGAGTGCGAGCGTGCCGCCGCGTTGCTGGGCGTCGACTTCCTCGCGCAGGCCGACCGGGAGGCCGCCGAGTCGCTCGCCGACCCCCTGCTGCGCCGGCGGGCGCGGCACGTGGTGAGCGAGACCGCGCGGGTGCACGAGACGGTCGCCGCGATGGCGGCCGGCGACTGGGAGGCCGTCGGAGAGCTGTTTACCGAGTCGCACGCCTCCCTGCGCGACGACTTCGAGGTGAGCTGCCCCGAGCTGGACGTGGCAGTTGTGTCGGCGGTCGACGCCGGCGCGCTCGGCGCCCGGATGACCGGTGGCGGTTTCGGCGGCAGCGCCATCGCGCTGGTTCCAGCGGGACTCGGCGACGCGGTGGGAGCTGCGTGCGCACACGCGTTCTCCGTGCGCGGCTACGCGCTGCCGCACGGCTTCACCGTCTCCGCCACCGACGGCGCCGGCCTGCGGTCCCGGCGCCGACGAGGATGACGTGATGCTGCAGCCCTACACGGTGCCCGAGCTGAGCGATGGGGTGGTACGCCTGCGCCGGCACACCGACGACGACATCGACGCGCTGGTCGAGATGTGCAACGACCCGCTGTTCGTCGCGTACACGTCGGTGCCGGTGCCCTACGAGCGCCAACACGCGCGGCGCTGGGTCCGGGAGATAGTCCCGGGCGGTTGGGAGCGCGGGGACGCGCGTGGCTGGGCGATCGAGGCCGTCGGCGACGACGGCGTCCCGCGCCTCGCGGGCAACATCGACATCCGGGGCGCGCGGCTCGCC
>JBBSGC010000153.1:0-3251 GCA_038254525.1 Propionibacteriales bacterium
GGCCCGAGCCCGCGCCGATCCGAGGTCGGGTATTCAGCGCCTGGTCTCGTACCTGGTCAGGAGCACGCCGTCGGGAAACGTCCGGGTCTCCACCAGGTTCAGGTTCACCCAGTTGTCCAGGGCCGTGAAGAACGGCGTGCCGCCGCCCACCAGGACCGGGTGGGTGACGATCGCGTACTCGTCGATCAGCCCGGCTCGCATGGCCGCCGCGGCGAGGGTGGCGCCGCCGACATCCATGGGACCGCCATCCGCAGTCTTGAGCCGGGTGATCTCGGTGACAGCGTCGCCGGTGACCAGGCGGGCGTTCCAGCCGCCGTGTCCGGAGGACCGGATCAGGCTCCTAGCCCTCACACCAGTAATGGACCGAGGATAGGGGGAAGGACCACTGCGGAATGTTTGTGCCCGGCTGAGCGATGACCGGCAGCCCGCGGACGCGAGGCGGCCTCGCGCTGGCTCAGTAGGGGCATTCGGCGCGGACCGTGGTGCCGCTGGCTGGCGTGCTGGTCACAACCAGATGGCCGCCGAGGGCGGTGAGCCGGTCGGCGATGCTGACCATGCCGCCGTGCCAGCTACGGCCGTCCGCATCGAGGCCGACGGTGGATCGGGGGTCGATAGCTCCGCCGATGCCGTCGTCGCGGATCTCGAGGACCAGTGTCCGTCCCGACGTGCTCATGCTCACGTCGACGCGCGAGGCGTGGGCGTGCTTGAGCACGTTGGTGAGGCTCTCCGCCACGACCAGGTAAGCGGTGTCCTGGACTGTCTGCGGGATCGCCTCGACTCCGTCGGCGTCGACGCGGACGGGCAGTGCGACGCGGTCGGCGAGGTCTGTGACGGCGGCGGCGAGGCCGCGCTCGAGCAGCAGGGCCGGCATGACCCCCTCGATGAAGCGGCGCAGATCGTCGGCCGCCACGTCGATGCGTTCGCGCAGCTTGCCCAGGGCGGCACGCAGGTCGGAGTCGGCCGCGACCCCGGTTCCGAGCCGCTGCGTCTCCATGGCGAGCAGCAGCAGACTCGTCTGCAGCCCGTCGTGCAGCTCACGGGCGACCCGGCGGCGTTCGTCGTCGGCGGCGCGTACCAGTCTGGTCAGGGCGGCCTGGAGGTCTGCGGTCAACTGGCGCTGGGCGACGGCCAGCCCGAGGACCTGTGCCACCTGGTCGATGAAGGTGCGGTCGGGATTCAACACGCTGTCGTAGGTGATCGCGCCGACGACTTCTTGTCCGCGCCGGACGAGAGTGGAGAGGCGCTGTCCTCGGCTCGGACCGGGCAGCTCGACCGGGTCACCGTCGTCGTCCAGGAACTGGTCCCGGTCGGCCGACCAGTAGCTCAGCGTCGCCGTCTCGTCGCCGAGGACGGCCTGCAGCGCACTGCCCAGGTCGGGTGACGCCCCGGTGCCGGACGCGAGCTGGGTGGCGAGCTCATCGACCTGCCCGGCTCGTGCCAGGCCGCCGAGGAGCAGTACGCCGGCGAATGCGAGCGGGATCGTCCCCAGGACGGTCAGCTGTACACCGCCGACCTGGTCGTCGGACAACGCCAGCACTGGTCGCAGGATCACCGACGTGAGCGGAACGAACACCAGAGCGAGCACGCCGTAGCCGAAGAGCGGCGCGAGCAGACGCCGCTGCGGCCGGTCGTAGGTGCGGACCCGGCGGACGAGGACGTACGCCGTGGTCAAGACCAGAAGCACCCCGTGCCCTGCTGCACATGCAGGAACTGGTCGGCGAGGTCGTGCCGGTGCGCGATCGACAGCGGGTCGGCGGCGTACGGCGCATCCGCGAACAGGTAGAGCGGTACCTGCAGCACCAGGGACACCAGATACGCGGCGGCGACGGTGATCCGGGACAGTCGGCCGGTCAGCTGCCCGACCGGGAAGGCGTGGACCAGGTGGAACAGCAGCGCCAGCGGGAGCGTCGCCGTCACCTCGCCGACGGCGACGAGCGGGACCAGGCCGGTGACGGTGAGGGCTGAGGCGAGCCACGCCCAGCCGCTCGCGACGAACAGCGCGCCGATCCGGTTGTGCGGCCGCTGCCGCCACGCGATCACGCCGATGACCACGTAGGCGGCGCCGACCCCGACGAACAGCCCGGTCAGCCAGTGGGGAGCGGGGGTTCGCAGGCCGAGAACGAGCTCGATGCCCGCGACCGCGACACCGCCCAGAGCCACCCAGGGCAAGGCCGACGTCGAGCGGGCACGAGACACCCTTCGGGCGGCCTCGATCCTCACAGCCACTATTCGTAGTCGGAACCCCGGCGGATTGGAGCAGGGTGACTGGATCGGTCCTGGGGTGACGCAGGTGCGTTGGCAACCGGGCCCGCGTCAGGCAGGGTGAGCCGCATGCGGGTGCTGATCGCCGAAGACGACGTCTTGCTGCGAGAGGGGGTCGCCTCGATCCTGCGCGAGGCGGGGCTCGTACTGGTCGGGGCGGTCGGCGACGGCCAGACCCTGGTGCAGACAGCCCTGCGGGAGCGACCCGATGTGGTCGTGACCGACCTGCGCATGCCGCCCACGCACACCGACGAAGGCGTTCGCGCGGCCCTGGCGATCCGCGAGGCCGCGCCCGGGACGGGGGTGCTGGTGCTCTCGCAGTATGTCCAGCGGCAGTATGCCCTGGAGCTGCTGCAGAACCGACCCTCGGGCATCGGCTACCTGCTCAAGCAGCGCATCTCCGACATGGACCGATTCGTGTCGGACGTGCAGCTGGTCGGGTCGGGCGGCACGGTGCTGGACCCGCGCGTGGTTTCGCAGGCCATGGCCAGCGCGGACCGGAACTCGACCGTTCTGCAGGAGCTCACCAGCCGACAGCGCGAGGTACTGGCGCTGATGGCCGAGGGCTGCAGCAACGCCGAGATCGCCGCTCGCCTCTCGGTGTCCGAACGCGGGGTTGTCAGCGACGCCTCCCACATCTACGACGCCCTGGGCCTGCCCATCGACGACACGACCCGGCACCGGCGGGTGCTGGCCGTGCTCCGCTGGCTCACCGCCACGTCAACGGTGCCCTCCTGATCCCGCTCAGTGCGACGGTGCGGTCACCGTGGTGGTGCCCGTGACGCTGGCCCCGCCGATGTCGCTGATGGTGATCCGCACGGTGTAAGTGGTCGGGCGCCGCGCGGGGTAGTGGTGGAGTCCGCCGGCCCCGAAGCTGCCGTCGCGGAACCGCACGAAACTCCCGGCCGGGATTGCCGACGTCGTGCCGTCGCCCCAGTCGATGGTGCCGCTGTATTGGCTCAGGTTGCCGCGGGGGTCGTCGTCGGTGA
>JBBSGC010000154.1:0-3229 GCA_038254525.1 Propionibacteriales bacterium
ACCGGCCTCGATCGACACCCCCGCGGCGGCGTAGCCGCTCACCGTCGAGCCATCAGCAGCCAGTCGTCCGACGGTCACGGTCGGCGCAGCGCATCCGCGGCACCTCCGCTGGTCACCAGGCTGGTCACCAGGTCGGGCAACCCGTCGGCGGGTGCGGCATCCGAGCCGCCCGGCTCGAGCAGATCCTTGCCGAGCAGGTTCTCGTGCGGCAGCGGCACTGGGTAGATGCCGTCGAAGCAGGCCCGGCAGAGATTGTCGCGCGGGACGTTGGTGGCCGAGACCAGCTCGTCGAGTGAGATGTACGCGAGGGAGTCGGCGCCGATCGAGCGTCGGATCTCCTCGACCGCGAGCCCGCTGGCGATCAGCTCGGCACGGCTGGCGAAGTCGATGCCGTAGAAGCAGGGCCACTTCACCGGCGGGGACGAGATGCGTACGTGCAGCTCGGCGGCACCGGCCTCGCGGAGCATCCGGACCAGAGCGCGCTGGGTGTTGCCGCGCACTATCGAGTCGTCGACGACGACCAGCCGCTTGCCCTCGATCACGTCACGAAGCGGGTTGAGCTTGAGCCGGATGCCGAGCTGGCGGATCGTCTGGCTCGGCTGGATGAAGGTGCGGCCCACGTAGGAGTTCTTGACCAGCCCCTGCCCGTAAGGGATGCCGCTGGCCTCGGCGTAGCCGATCGCCGCAGGGGTGCCGGACTCGGGCACCGGGATGACCAGGTCCGCGTCGACCGGGAACTGCCGGGCCAGCCGCCGACCGATCTCGACGCGCACCGTGTGCACGCGCTGGTCGCTGATCTTCGTGTCGGGCCTGGCCAGGTAGACGAACTCGAACAGGCATCCCTTCGGCGCCGGCTCCGCGAACCTCCGCGTGCGCAGCCCGCGCCCGTCGACGGCGATCAGCTCACCGGGCTCGACCTCGCGGATGTAGGAGGCCCCGACTATGTCCAGCGCCGCGGTCTCGCTGGCGACTACCCAGCCGTGTTCCAGCCGGCCCAGCACCAGCGGCCGGATGCCCTGCGGGTCGCGCGCGGCGTACATCGTGACCGCGTCCATGAACACGATCGAGAACGCGCCACGCAGTTTCGGCAGCACGTCGAGCGCGGCATCCTCCAGGCTGCGGTCGGGATAGGAGGCCAGCAGAGCCGTCATCACACCGCTGTCGGTCGTGCCGTAGTCGTGCAGGCGCTTGCCCAGCTCGAGCTGGCCGGAATCGGCGGCCCGCTGCTCGGCCAGCATGGCGAGCTCGGCAGTGTTGGTGAGGTTGCCGTTGTGCCCGAGCGCCAACGAGCCGGTGGCCGTGGGCCGGAAGGTCGGCTGCGCGTTGGCCCAGACACTTGCTCCGGTCGTGGAGTAGCGGGTGTGCCCGATGGCCAGGTGCCCCTTGAGGCTGTTGAGCGTCGCCTCGTCGAAGACCTGGGAGACCAGCCCCATGTCCTTGTAGACCAGGATCTGCTTGCCGTTGCTGACCGCGATTCCGGCGCTCTCCTGCCCCCGGTGCTGCAACGCGTAGATGCCGTAGTAGGCGAGCTTGCCCACGTCGTCGCCGGGCGCCCATACCGCGAAGACACCACAGGCGTCCTGAGGTCCGGTGTCGTGGGGATCGAGCTCGTGGGTGAGACGACCGTCAGCTCGAGCCACTACCGGAGTCTAGCGAGACGGTCGAGCAGCAGGGTCTCCGCCAGGCAGACGCGGGCGAACTCCGCCAGGTGCAGGCCTTCGTTGGCGCCGTGGGCTCGGGTGTCTGGATCCTCTACGCCGGTCACCAGGATCGCGGCGTCGGGGAACGCCTCGGCGAACTGTGCGATGAACGGGATGGACCCGCCGACGCCGATGTCCACCGGCTCGACCCCGTCCCAGGCGTCGCGGAAAGCCGAGCGGGCCGCGTCGTAGGCCGGTCCGACCGCGTCGACGGCGAACGGCTCGCCGAGGTCGCCGGCGGTCACGGTGACCTCGGCTCCCCAGGGCGCGTTGCGGCGCAGGTGCGCGCAAAGCGAATCGCACGCGGCCGTGGCATCGTCACCCGGCGCGACCCGGAGGCTGACCTTGGCCCGGGCCACCGGCACCAGCGTGTTGGACGCACCAGCGACCTGCGGCGCATCGATCGCAAGCACGGCGATCGCCGGCTTGGCCCACAACCGGGCGACCGCCGACCCGGTGCCGATCAGCTGCACGCCGTCGAGCAGGCTTGACTCCTTGCGCAGCCGATCCTCGGGATAGTCCAGGTCGCTCGCCGGCCCGGCGCACAGGCCCTCGACCGCCACATCGCCGGCTTCGTCGTGCAGGGTGCTCAGCAGCCTGGCCAGGCAGGTCAGCGCATCCGGAGCCACCCCGCCCCACATGCCGGAGTGGACGGCGTGGTGCAGGGTGCGCACCTCGACGACGCAGTCGGCGATCCCGCGCAACGTGGTGGTGAGCGCCGGAACACCGATGTCCCAGTTCGTCGAGTCGGCGATGACGATCACGTCGGCGGCGAGTGCGTCTTTGTGGTGCTCCAGGATGGCCGGCAAGGACTCCGAGCCGTCCTCCTCCTCACCCTCGACGAAGACCGTGACACCGACCGGCGGCGCTGCGTCGTGAGCCAGGAACGCAGCGACGTGGGCAGCGATGCCCGCCTTGTCGTCGGCGGCGCCGCGCCCGTAGAGCCGCTCACCGCGCTCGGTTGCCACGAACGGCTCGGTGTCCCACGTCTCGCGGTCGCCCTCGGGCTGCACGTCATGATGCGCGTAGAGCAGCACTGTGGGTGCTCCGTCGGGGGCCGGGTGCCGGGCGATGACCGCAGGTCGGCCGCCTTCGGCCACCACCTGGACGTCGGCGAACCCCACATCGGCCAGCAGCCGCGCCACCGCGTCCGCGCTGCGCTGCACCTGCTCGGCCCGGACCGGGTCTGCGGACACCGACTCGATGGCGACGAGGCGCTCCAGCTCCGCGCGTACGCGGGGGAGCACGGACTGCACGGCGGCGGTGAGATCAGTCGGCATGGTCGGCAGCCTAGGCGGACCGCTGCGCCGCTCACCGATCTCGAGACCTCCGGGCTGCCCGGGCGACCACACTGTCACGAGATCGGTGGGGCCGGAGGGTGGACCGCGACGTCAGGCGAGCGCCGGTCGGCCCTTCCAGCGGCGCCAGCCACGGCGGACGAGCCGCATCAGCAGGAAGATCGTGACGATCCCGACGACGAGGAGAACCGCCGACACCCCGAGGGCGATCCATGGATGGAACAGCGCCAG
>JBBSGC010000155.1:0-3225 GCA_038254525.1 Propionibacteriales bacterium
AGGGACTGCTGCTGGCCACGGTGGCCGAGGCCAACCGCTGCCGCGCGGTCGCATCGATGGAGCTCGGGTTCGTCACGCTCATCGGGCATCCCGACGACATCGACGCCTCCGAGGTCCTGTTCACCTCGCTGCTGGTGCAGGCCACCCGGCGCATAGCCGCCGACGCCTCCGACGCCTCTCACCAGGCACGGGCTCGGCGACCGTCGTTTCGCCGGTCCTTCCTAGTCGCCTATGCCAGCCGCATCGGTGTACGCCTGGAGGCGGCGGCCGGGGCGGCCGTGCAAGCGGCCACCGACGAGATGGGTGAGCGGCTGCTGCCCGTGCTGGCCAGCCGGCGCGACGAGGTCGACGGCACCGTTCGCGAGTTGTTCCCGGAGCTGCAGCAGCAGCGCTTCTCGGTCACCGATCTCGCGGGTTGGGCGGCCGGCACGGCGGCCGCCGACCTCGCCGACCTCGCTGTCAACCCCGTGGTCGAGGGCATGACCGCCTGAGGCGGCGCGCTGGCTGCTTCCGGTAGGAAACTCGTGGCCAGTGGTCGCCGTGGATGCGGCATAGGCCCACGGTCGATGACGTCATGCTTTCGCCGCGTCGAATGAGGCCACCGCTTCGAAGGGATCGGCGGAGCACGGACCAGCCGGGTCCCAGCCGCCGGCGCGTCGGAGGAACGGATACCAATGGCCATCGGCTCCCAACCGCAGCTGCCGGTCGCCCGCCGTGAGTCTGTTCCCGCGGGCGTGCACGCCGCTCCCGAGCGCCTGCCGCCCCTCGTCCAACTCATCCCGGCCGGGTTGCCAGGACCGCGCCAGGACCTGGAGCCCGATCGGACCGCCGTAGCGCCAGGCCAGAGCGCGGCGCAGGAACTCACGACCGGAGATTCCGGCCCGGCGGGCCAACGGCTCGAAGTCCGGTGTCCCGAGGGAGGCGGCGGCGCGCCGGGCGAGGTCGGACTGCCGATCCAAGTCCAGGTCGCCGTCGCCTTCACCCAGGACGAGTTGGTGGGCCCGGTGCGCCGCGTCCGCCGCGAGTGCGGCCAGCGCGGGCAGGTCGATGCCGGCGCCCACCGGCGGCCCGGTGGCGAGCAGGGCCGGCCGTCCCGGCCTGGCGGGAGGCAGGGGAGGCCGGGGCAGCGCCGGTCGACCGCGGGCGAAGGCGTCGCGAGCCGAAACGCCGGCGTCGTGCTGTCGCTCGGGTTCACCCTCGGTCACCCTGACTCCGCGCCTTCCCCGCAGCCCCGTGAGGACGGCTTCGCGGTCGCGGCCACGCAGCAGGAGCAGGGCGAACGGGTCGGCGTCGAGCACGTCCGCGACCAGGAAGCACACGGCGGCGGCATGTTTGCACGGATCGGCCCAGTCAGGGCAGGAGCATCGGGGCTGCACGTCACCGGGGCCAGGGAGCAGCTCCAGTCCGGCGGCGGTCACGTCGTCGAGGATCTCTGGCGGCAGCTCGCCGTCGAGCAGCGCGGCGGTGTGGCCCAGCTGTCCGGCGACCACGTCGAGCAGCCGATCCCAGTCCTTGACGTCGAACTGCCGCACTCGCACGTGCACGTCGTACGGACGCGTTCGGCTGCCCTGCACGGCGGCACGCACCTCGCCGGGGGCGACCCGGAGCTCGCCGACCGCGCCGGAGCGGGCGTACGAACGACCACGGGGCAAGCGGTTCGGGTCCAGCCGCGCGCGTCCTTCGAGGGCGTCGACCCAGGCGGCACCCCACCAGGTGGTCCCGAAACCCCGTCTGCTGCCGGCTCCCTTGGCGACGGGCTTGCGATGCCCGCGCCGGTACACCGGCCAGCCCCCCCGCGCCGCCGGACTCACCGCTGTGTCCCGAGGGAGACCAGGTCGGCGAGGTCGGTATCGGAGAGCTCGGCGAGCCAGCCTTCGCCGGAGCCGACGACGGCGTCCGCCAGCTCGCGCTTGCTCGTCAGCAGCGCGGCGATCTTGTCCTCCAGGGTGCCTTCGGCGATGAGCCGGTGCACCTGCACGGCGCGGTCCTGACCGATCCGATAGGCCCGGTCGGTGGCCTGGTCCTCCACCGCCGGGTTCCACCAGCGGTCGTAGTGCATGACATGGGTGGCCCGGGTGAGGTTGAGCCCGACCCCACCGGCCTTGACCGACAGCAGGAACACCGGGACCGCACCCGACTGGGCGGTTTCTAGCGATCGTCGCAACACCGGATGTGTTCGGGGGTTGCGATGGGTCGCGGTGTGCGTGGTGTGGCGCAGGTGGACAAGCGTGAGCAGTTCGCTCGGTTGATCGCGCAGGGGGTGAGTAATCGCCGGGCGTGCCAGGTCGTGGGCATCGCGCGGAAGACCGGGACGCGCTGGCGGTTGGGGCGCACAATCACGACTCGGGACGGCCGCAAGCGGCACTATCCGCCTGTGATCAACAGGCCGAGCCGGGAGATCTCGCCGCGCTACCTGTCCGAGGACGAGCGGGTCGTGATCGCCGATCTGCATCGTCGTGGTTATACGGTGCGCTCGATCGCGGGCGAGCTGGGCCGTAGCCCGTCGACGGTCATCACGCCATCCTGGAGGACGTGACCGACCTGAACCAACCGAGGACCAGAAGCAGCAGGTCATCGACGCTCTCGTCAACGCGATCTCACGCAGTGGGCGGTCCGAACCAGGTGGTTAGCGCGTCAGGGAGCCCCAGGTGGGTTCGGTCTCCCACCCAGGCCACATATCCGTCGGGCCGAATCAACACGGCGGTGGGAGCAGTGACCGCGCCAAGTACCGGAAGCTCCCACAGGCCAACATATTTAGCGTCGATCAACTGAACCCGGTCCGCCCATGGCGTGATGTCGAAGCTGCCGGGCTCGCCGAGGTTGAGTAGCACCGGCCGGGCGTCGTGGAGGAGGGTGACTACCCGCAGCGGGCCGTTGGCGGTGACCAGGTCGAGATCGGACATGCGGTGCCCGAGCAGCGGGTGTCCCTCACCGAGGTCGTAATGAATGTCCAGACCGGAGATCATCGCGGCGAATCGTTTGCGCGGCTCCTCCATGCTCAGCAGCTCGGACATGGTGTCGCGCAAGGCGTCCATATGCGCGCCGGGGCGGAGGAGCGCGGTTTGCGCCAGCGTGTTGCGCAGCACGCGGGCAGCGACCGGGTGCCGCTCGGCATGGTAGGTATCCAGCAGGCTCTCTGGCGACGTCTTCTTGACCACCTGGGCCAGCTTCCATCCCAGATTCACCGCGTCCTGCACACCGGTGTTGAGGCCCTGTCCACCCACC
>JBBSGC010000156.1:0-3185 GCA_038254525.1 Propionibacteriales bacterium
AGGATCGCGCTGGCCGCGGCGCGCTGCATGACGATGCCTGGCCGGATCCTGGTGATGGCCACCCGGTGACCAGTCGCCGGCACCGCCTCGTAGTCGTCGAGCAGCCGTTCGGCGGCTACCTTCTCGCGGCTGTACGACAGCGACGAGATGCCGTCGCGTGGATAGTCCTCGTCGACGCGGGCCGGCGTCCCGTCGCTCGCGGCGCGCGGCGCCGGGGAGTAGACGCCGAGCGAGGACAGGTGCACGAGATGGGCGACTCCCGCTGCGTCGGCGGCTGACAGGACGGCAGCGGTGCCGCCAACCGTGCCGCGATCCATGTAGTCGACGTCGTGAGACGGCTGGAACTCCCACGCCAGGTGCACCACCGCATCGGCGCCGGTGAACGCTCGCCGCAGTCCCGACTCCGCCGACCCGTCAGCGAGGTCGAGCGCCACCCAGCTGGCCGCTTCGTACGGCTCACCCCCGCTCGGCGGACGGCGCACGATACCGACGACCTCGTGCTGATGTGTGGTGGCCAGCCGCCGAAGCAGGGCCGTGCCGAGGTTGCCGGACAGGCCGGTGACGACGATGCGCATGACTGGACTCCCGCGGTGGACGGTGGTGCAGACCCGTGCCCGACGGGCCGGGCAGCAAACCTCTTCTCCGTGCGACGCCGCGTCGCCTGGCCCCGAGCAGCCACCTAGGCTTCGGCGAGGTCAGCCACGTACCTCGAAGCCACGGGCACCGGTCGGTTCCAGCGGCTCGACGTCCACGTCGCGCACGTCGGCGCCCGACGGCCCGCTCCGGCACCAGGCGAGCACCGTCTCGACAGCCTCCGGCGCGCCTTCGAGAACCGCCTCGACACTCCCATCGGGAAGGTTGCGCACCCACCCGTCGACTGCGGCCGAATCCGCCTGCTCACGCGTGCCGTCCCGGAAGAAGACGCCCTGCACGCTGCCCCGGACCACGACCCGACAGCAGATCCGCGCCTCGCTCACCCGGTCAGGATAAGTCCGCCACGGCCAGGTAGGGCGCGGCTGCCGCGTAGGCTCCTGGCCGTGCGGACGCCTCCGGAGCGGACCCCCGCAGTCCTCGAGGACCCCGGCGTACGGGTGTCCGACCCGCGGGAGCTGCTGATCGGCACCCTCGACTGGTACCGCGAGCGGCTGCTAGGCAAGCTAGATGGACTTTCCGACGTGCAGCTTCGCACCCCGGTGGAGCCGTTGGGCTGGTCACCGCTGGGACTGGTGCAGCACCTGACCTGGGTGGAGCGCCGGTGGCTGCGCTGGGGCTTCGCCGCCGAGGACGTGCCGGGCTATCCACCCGGTGATGACGAGGCCGAGTGGCACATCGCTGACACCACCTTCACCGCCGACGTCGTCACCACCTACCACGCCGAGGTGGAGCACGCCCGCTCGGTCACCGCGCGGGCGGGCCTGCTCGACCAGGCTGCGCTCGGCGGCCGGTTCCCCGCCGCGGCGGACGCCCCGTCGCTGGGGCGCATCCTCATGCACCTGGTGCAGGAGTACGCGCGGCACGTCGGACACCTCGACGTCGCCCGTGAGCTCATCGACGGGGCGCGGGGAGAGTAGGCGCAGCGTGGGCATGGCGCAGGAGTCGTGGCTGCCATGCTGCGGCCATGAGCCGGGAACAGCCACGCACGCGGATCCGTCGGCTGCCCGACAAGGCGATGCAAGACCTGGGCGTTCTGCATGCCGTGCTCGACGCGGCCCAGGTCGCGCATGTCGCAGTCGTCGACCGCGACCAGCCGTACGTCTTACCGATGGCTTGCGCGCGCGACCGCGACGACCTGCTCCTGCACGGTTCTCGGGCCAGTCGGCTGATGACGACGCTGGCGAGCGGCGCCCCGGCGTGCGCAACGGTCACCCTGCTCGACGGGCTGGTCTACGCCCGGTCAGCGTTCGAGTCCTCGATGCACTACCGCAGTGCGACGATTCTGGGTCGCGCGGCACCAGTCCCCGCCGACGGTGTGCTCGACGCGTTGCGCGTGCTCACCGAGCACCTGCTGCCCGGCCGCTGGACAGAGCTGCTGTCACCCACGCGCAAGGAGCTCGCCGCGACGCTGATCGTCGCGCTTCCCCTGTCGGAGTGGTCCCTCAAGGTCAGCGACGGACCGCCCGAGGACCCAGCAAGCGACCTCGCGGCGCCGGTCTGGGCCGGCGTACTGCCGCTGCACCTGACCGCCGGTGCACCGGTCGATGCACCGGACCTGGCGGCTGACCGGCCGGTTCCGCGCTACGTGACGACTCATCTGAGCCCACCTCATACCGACCACGGCGAGTCGAAGACGCCCTCGGGGTCGTAGCGAGCTCGCAGGCGGCGCATCCGGCCCACGTTTCGTCCGTAGTAGGACGCGACCGGACGGCCTGGTTCGAGATAGTTGACGTAGCCACCGGCACTGACCGGCCGCAGCGCACGATGGCCGTCGGCGATCCATCGGCGACCCGACGCGATGCCCGTGGTTCCGGCGTCAGTGGGCAGCCCTACGTACCACTGGGCGCTCGCCAATGCGGTCCGCCACCGAAACGCCGTGTCGCCCGGGGCAAGCGCGCAGATCCGTCCACCGAGGGCGTCCAGCAGCAGCGCGCCGCCACCTCCGGCGCGGCCCCGGCGGGCCACCGTGGAGACGACGTCATGCGCCGTCGACAGGCTGAGCCGCGAGCCGATGATGTCGCTGCCCGCGACGAACGCCTCGCGGGGGAAGGAGCCGGCCGGCGGCAGCTGACACTGCGAGATGCCAGATCCAGAGCAGCCGCCGAGCAGCTTGATGCCGTCGGCGTGGGAGGTGGCGGTGAACGACGCGCTCGAGGGCACCTGTCCGACGGCGGCCTCCAACGCCGCGGCTTCGTCGTGGGCGTCGCCGGTGAGCGACACCGCGAGGATCCGGACCCCGACCCCGGTCGAGACCGCGTCGAGGTGCAACGTCAACGACGCGCTGTGCGGTGCGTGCGGCAGCCGCCGCTGCCAACCGCGGAGCACGCGCACGGCGGCGGCAGCCGGCCAGTCCAGGAAGGCAAAGCCCATCTCGTGTGCGGGAGACGTGGCGAAGGTCAGCGACGTGACGATCCCGAGGTTGCCACCACCGCCGCCGCGCAGCGCCCAAAACAGGTCAGGTTGCTGGTCGGCGTTGGCCGTGTGCCGACGTCCGTCGGCGGTGACGACGACGGCCTCCTGCAGGGCGTCGC
>JBBSGC010000157.1:0-3045 GCA_038254525.1 Propionibacteriales bacterium
CGCCACCGCGTAGCCGAGGGCCTCCTCGTAGCCGAACACCAGCCCGTCGACGCGGCCCAGCCACTTGAACCCGGTCAGCGTCTCCACATAGGGCTGTCCGGCCGCGGCGGCGAGCTTGCCCAGCAACGACGACGACACGATCGTGGTGGCGTAGGTGCCCTCGAGGCCGGAACGCAGCAGGAAGTCGGCGAGCAGCACGCCGACCTCGTCGCCGCGCAGCATCCGCCAGCCGTCCGACGCGGGGACTGCCACAGCGCACCGGTCCGCGTCCGGGTCGTTGGCGACGACGATGTCCGCGCCGACCTCGCGGGCCGTGCGCAGCGCCAGGTCCATCGCGCCCGGCTCCTCCGGGTTGGGGAAGGCGACCGTCGGGAAGTCCGGGTCGGGATCGGCCTGGCCGGCCACCTCGTGAGCCGGTCCGTACCCGCTGCGCGCCAGCACCTGCCGCACCACCGAGGCGCCGACGCCGTGCAACGCGGTGTGCACCACGGACAGCTCGCGCGGAGCGGCCGGGTCGGGGAGCGCGGCGACTACCTCGACGTACGCGCGCTCCACGGAGTCGTCGAGCGTCGCGTACTCCTCGCTGCGCGGCAGCTCCGGCACCGGGCCGACCCGTGCGATGCAGCCGGCGATCTCGGTGTCGGCCGGTGGCACGATCTGGATGCCGTCGCCGAGGTAGACCTTGTAGCCGTTGTCGCGCGAGGGGTTGTGGGAGGCGGTCACCATGACGCCGGCGGCGCAGCCGAGGTGGCGGATCGCGAAGGCGAGCACCGGCGTGGGCAGGGCGCGGGGCAGCAGCAGGGTGCGAAGCCCGGCCCCCCGGATGATCTGGGCGGTGTCGCACGCGAACACCGCCGAGCCGTGCCGGGCGTCGTAGCCGACCACCACGCCGCTCTGCCCGGCGACGGGGTTGCCCTGCAGGAACTCGGCCAGCCCGGCCGCGGCTTGTGCGACGACCATCCGGTTCATCCGGCGCGGGCCGGCGCCCAGCTCGCCGCGGAGTCCCGCGGTGCCGAACTCGAGCCGGCCGGCGAACCGGGCGCCGAGGTCCGCAGCGGCGTCGGGGTCCGCGGCGGCCAGCTCCACCAGTCCGGTGAGCTCGGCCCGGGTGGCCGGGTCGGGGTCCTCGGCGATCCAGGCGCGCGCCGCGTCGAGCAGCGTCGACGCGACCAGCGACTCGGCGGGGGGCGGCGTCGTCAGGGCTGCACCTGCGCGCTCATCGGCTCGCTCGGTTGCCGTCGGGAGCCGCCATGGGGCCACCGACGCGGGCGCCCTCCACCTCGTCGTCGGGGCGGGAGGCGATGTCACCGGCGTGAACCTCCGCGTCATCGAGCGGCTGGTAGCCGAGTGCGCGTCCCGGCGCCAGGTCCCACCAGCCGCGGGTGTTGGCCGAGATGCCGTAGACGACCGCGAAGCTGCCGCCGGCGGCGGCCGTCGGCGACGTGCAGGCGGCGCGCACCAGGCGTACGCAGTCCTCGTGGGACAGCCACGTCGACAGGCCGCGGACCGATGTCGGGCGCTCCAGGAAGCTGCCGATGCGCAGGCAAACCGCCTCGATGCCATGCCGGTCGGCGTAGAGACTGAGCAGCGCCTCGGCCGCGACCTTGGCCACGCCGTAGAAGGTGTCGGGCCGCGGTCGCACGTCAGTTCCCAGCAGCGAGGCGCGCTCGTGCATGCCCACGGCGTGGTTGCTGCTGGCGTAGACGATCCGGGAGACCCCGTGCTCGACCATCGCGTCCAGGATGGTGGCGGTCGTGGTCACGTGCGAGGTGAGCTCGTCGGCCAGCGCCGACTCGTCGGGTCGTCCGGCCAGGTGCACGACCGCGTCGACCCCGTCGACCGCAGGGTTGACCGTCGCGGTCTGCGTGCAGTCGCCGACGAGTACGCCGAGAGGGCAGCCCCTGGCGTCGGCTTCGACCAGGTCGAGGCCGCGCACGGCGTGCCCTGCGGCGGTGAGACCCGCGGCGACGACCCGGCCGATGGAGCCGGCCGCGCCGGTGACGAGGACGCGCATCAGACCCGCGGCAGCACGGCCGAGAGCAACGAGCCCATGCGTGCGGCGGCGTCCCGGCCGGCCTGCAGTACCTCGGCATGGTCGAGCGGTTCACCGCTGATGCCAGCCGCCAGGTTCGTCACCAGGGAGATGCCGAGCACCTCCATCCCGGCTTCCCGTGCGGCGATCGCCTCCAGGGCCGTCGACATGCCGACCAGACCACCGCCGATCGCGCGGACCATGGTTATCTCCGCGGGCGTCTCGTAGTTCGGTCCCGGGAACTGCACGTACACGGCGTCCGGCAGGTCCGGCTCGACCTCGCGGCACAGGGCGCGGAGCCTGGCTGAGTACAGGTCGGTGAGGTCGACGAAGTGCGCGCCCTCGATCGGCGACGTCGCGGTCAGGTTGATGTGGTCACCGATCAGTACGGGCGTGCCTGGCGGCCATGACCGGTCGAGCCCCCCACAGCCGTTGGTGAGCACGAGCGTGGTGCAGCCGGCGGCGGCCGCGGTGCGTACTGCGTGCACGACCGTGCGCACGCCGCGACCCTCGTAGAGGTGAGTGCGGCCGAGGAACACCAGCACCCGCCGGTCGCCGACGTGCAGTGAGCGGATGACTCCCACGTGTCCGGCTACAGCTGGTGCGGCGAAGCCGGGCAGCGACGTGGTCGCCAGCTCGTGTTCCGCTGTGCCCAGCGCGTCCGCGGCGGGCAGCCAGCCCGAGCCCAGCACCAGCGCCACGTCGTGGTCGGCGGCGCCGGTGACCACTCGGAGCGCGTCTGCGGCGGCGCGGGCCAGCTCGGTCGGCGAGTACGCGGCACCGCCGGTGGAGTCGGTCACGCAGCGAAGCGTACTGGGGACGATTGCGCCACTCGCGCACTGGCGAGGGGGACCCCTACAACGCTAGGAGTGGCGTAGGGGACCCCAGTGACCGCGCGCAGGAGCCCGGCCGGGTGCGGATGAGTTCAGTGGCCAACGGACCGGCAGGGCCGACCGCGCAGGTCCTCGAGGTAGTCCTCCGGCGCACCGGCGGACAGCGCCGCCTCATAGAGC
>JBBSGC010000158.1:0-3036 GCA_038254525.1 Propionibacteriales bacterium
ACGCCGGAGCTGCCCGCGGTGCCGTTGCCGGCGGGGAGGAAGGGTCCGCGCGGCCGCAGCCAGCTGCCACTGGTCCTGCGGCGACGTAGCTCGGACAGCATCGCGGCCGCGATCAGACCGCCCGCGGCACCGAACACCAGTGAGCGAGATGCTGGTTCGGTCACCGGGCGCAACATCGGTCGCCCAGTGGTGGGCAGCAGCACCGCCGGTGCAGCGGCCGCGCCCGTCGTGCCGAGGGTGACGCCGGAAGCGGTGGCCGGACTGGTGGAGGAAGTGGCCGCGACAGCCGGCGAGACGTGGGCGACCCCGGCTCCGGGGTGCTCGACCATCTGCAGCCCCCGGCCTTCGGCGTCGTCCGGAAGTCGAAGCAGCCAACCGGAGTGGAGCAGCTCAGCGCTGACCAGCTTGCGCCCGTCGGGTTGCAGGACTCCGGCGTTGAGCCCGAAGATCTCTCGGTAGCGCAGTCCGTTGCCCAAGAAGCGCTCGGCGATATCCCACAGCGTGTCGAAGTTGCGACCCTCGGCCGGTTGCACCTCGTAGTACTTCGCGGCCGTGCTCTCTGCTTCGACGGCCCCCTGGCGTGGCTCGGTTGTCCCGGGCATGTTCTGCGCCGCCGACGTGGGCGCTGAACCGTCCTCTGCTGGCTCGGGTGCTGTCGCGCTCCTTCGTTGCACTGGTCCGGCGGCCACCCTCGGCACCGTCGTGGCACGCCGGAGCATCATGACGGCGCCGACCACGCGCGCCGCCAACGGCTGCGTCCCGATGCCGCCACCAGCCACCCGCGGCGGCAGGCCCCGGCCCCGCAGGTCGGTGACCACCTCGACGACGACGCAGACGCAGAAGTTCAACCACAGCAGCCAGATCAGGAAGCCGACCAGCTTCACCACGGTTCGTGCGGTGAGCGGGTCAGCCAGCCAGCCGACCCGCGGCGCGGTCTCCGGCAGCGGGTTGCCCGCCAGCGCGACCAGGCACACCGGGACGCCGACCAGCAGAGCCAGCAACGCGGCAGCGCCTGCGGTTCCGACGGCGACCTCCGTGCCACGCCCGGCGCGTAGCTGGTCCACGGGGAGCCGACTGGCGAGAAGCGGTTGGGGGCTGGGCGCCGCCACCGATCAGTTCTCCGAGCCGACGTAGCTCGGCACCTCGGTGACCGGGATCTCCTGGTTGGCGGTGAACACCGGGTCACCGACGGTCTGCACCGTCCCGTCGGGAAGCTGCATGGTCACGTGCCAGGTCACGTTGACCTGCAGCACGTACATGGGGACCGGATAGTCGGCCGATCGCTTCGGCAACGGCACGGTCGAGAGCTCGGGCGCGGCGGCACTGGAGTGGAGGAAGCGCACGTAGCAGCTGCTCGGCTGCACCCGAGGGTCCGGCGCCGCTGTCTGGTCATAGGCCGGGGGGTTCGCACCGCAGTCCTGTGGACTCATGCCGTCCACGAGGGGGTCGAGGACCACCTTCGTCGACTGTGCCGTGACCGTGACCCCGCCGGAGCTGAGCTGGAGGTAGGGATCGCCGTCGGCACCGGAGCTGCCCGGCGCGTGGGCGACGGTGGTGGTGCCGTCGGGCCGCAGGAACAGCCAGCGGAACTGGAAGAACGAGTAGCCGTTGACTCGGGGCACATGGGTCGGCCATGCGGTCGCGAACGGGATCGGGTACTTGCCTTCCTCTACCTGCGCCCACAGCGCCTTCTCCAGCGGCGTGGCGTTGGCGTAGTCGTGAACGGGCCCACCGTTCTCGACCCAGAAAAACGACAGGGTGACCCGGATGTCGCCACCGTCGACCGTGTCGAGGTTGACGTTGCTGAGGCAGGAGCGTAGGTAGTAGTGGCCGGTTCCGCGCGGGTGGTCGTTGGGGGCCCGCATCCCGGCCGGGATCGGGTTCAGCAGACACGGGTCGAAGCTCTGTCCCGGGTAGAGCTGGCGAAGCGTCTTCACGATCCCGCCGGTGCCGGCAGCGCCGCTGAGGCAGTAGAGGCTCACGCCAACGCTGCTCGCGTAGGCAGCACAGGTGGGCGTCTCCAGCACACCGTCGTCGGCCTGTGCGGTGGTCGACGTGGTCAGCAGGACACCGCTGACCAGCAGCGCGAGCGCGAGCGGCAGCCTACGGCCGAACATCGTTGTGCTCATGGCGCTTCTCTCCGACACGGCTCGCTCCCCCGTTTCGCTTCGACGACGTACCATCGGTCACCGACGGCTTCCATCTTGACATCCTTGGCATCCCAGCGGCGCGCCCGCGGATGAACCGGCCGTCCGGTCCGCTCTTGCCGGTAGGCCACCGAAGGCTCCCAGAGGCACATTGACACAACCGCGGAGTCGCCTGACCTGTCCAGCGCGGCGACGTAGGCCAGCGCCTGTCCCGGTACGGTCCATCCCCGCTGCGCAGCGGCAGCGATGACCGACCGGGAACTCTGCACTTCTTGGAATGCCGTGCTGCGCACCATGGCCGGCACGATTCGCCGCTCCCGCATGCTGACCTGGTAGGCCGCGAGGTAGTCGGCCGCGACCTCGACCGGACGGCTGTCCTGCCACGAGCGCAGGTCGATCCGCAGTCCCGGTCGCGCCGCCGGATGCGCGGCGGCCGAGCGGTCACCTGAGGGCACCGCACTGCGGGTAGTCGTGACAGCGGATGGCGTCCCCGGGGAGGTCCTCGCAGGCTGCGCCAGGGCGTTCCCCCGGTCGCTGCAGCCGACGAGAGCGAGCGCGGCAGCACAACCAAGGACCACCGGGAGGGCCCGCTGCGTACGCACGTCATCCACCTCCCGCCGAGGTGGCACCCGACGGGGTCGCTGCCGCAGAGGTTGGCGAGGTGGTCGGCGACGTGGTCGGCGACGTGGTCGGCGACGTGGTCGGCAACGTGGTCGGCGAGGTGGTCGGCGGGATGCAGCTCTGCACCCCTTCCGGAGCTGCCGTCCGGCCGCCGTGCCCGCCACCGCCACCGCCGCCGCCACCGCCGCCGCCACCGCCGGGAGGCTGCGTGGTCGTTGGTGGTGGGCACGGCGTCGGGCTGGGGATGCTGATCGTCGGGACGTCGGTG
>JBBSGC010000159.1:0-3002 GCA_038254525.1 Propionibacteriales bacterium
AGGCCGCCCCCGAGCTGCCTACTCCGGCGCTGGCCCGGCACGTCGTCACCACGGGCGCGTGCGTCGGCGGGGCAACCTACCGCCTGGTGATGCGCAACGACTCCGACGGCACCGGCGTGGTCATCGTGTTCACGATCTCCGGGGCTGCCCCGAAGTCGACGTGGGGCGGCGGCTACGAGTCGTCGTGGAAGACCCGCCACGGCAAGCGCGGCCTGGCCGCCGACGGGCAGTGGACGAGTGACCGAAAGGGGACGATCGTCGTGCGACAGTCGCTCCCCGCTCAGTTCTGGCACGAGACCTTCATCGACCTCATCCGACGTGGCTCGGCCGGGTCCTACTGTTCGGCGCAGCTGCGAGCCTGACCCCATGGAGGGCCCCCGCGTCGAGGATCCGACGTTGCCCAGGTCGCGAGGGTGCGGCCGATAGACTCTGCGCCAGCGCGGCAACGCACGGGGAGGCCTCGCCTAGCCGATCAAGGATCCTGCTCGTGGGCATTGTGGTGCAGAAGTACGGCGGCTCCTCGGTCGCCGACGCTGCGGGCATCAAGCGGGTCGCCCAGCGGATCGCCGCCACCAAGCGCGCCGGTCACGATGTCGTCGTCGTGACCTCCGCGATGGGCGACACGACCGACGACCTGCGCGACCTTGCGCAGCAGGTGAGCCCGCTGCCACCACCTCGCGAGCTCGACATGCTGCTGACCGCGGGCGAGCGGATCTCGATGGCGCTGCTGGCGATGGCGATAGCCAACCTGGGCCAGGAAGCGCGTTCCTTCACCGGGTCGCAGGCCGGCGTGATCACCGACTCCGCGCACGGCAAGGCCAAGATCATCGACGTGACACCCGGCCGGATCGAGCAGGCGCTGGCCGACGGAGCGGTTGCGATCGTTGCGGGTTTCCAGGGCGTGTCGCAGGACACCAAGGACATCACCACGCTTGGTCGCGGCGCCTCGGACACCACCGCGGTCGCGCTGGCCGCCGCGTTGCACGCGCAGGCGTGCGAGATCTACACCGACGTGGACGGGGTCTTCACCGCCGACCCCAGGATCGTGCCGACGGCCCGGCGCATCCCGGCGATCTCCTATGAGGAGATGCTGGAGATGGCGGCCTCCGGGGCCAAAATCTTGCACCTACGGTGCGTCGAGTACGCCCGGCGCCACGACATAGCCATCCACGTAAGGTCGTCGTTCTCGCACCGGACCGGCACCTGGGTGGTCGACGAGACGAGGCTGGACAGCATGGAGCAAGCGATCATCTCCGGCGTCGCGCATGACCGGAGCGAGGCAAAGATCACCGTGGTCGGCGTGCCCGACAAGGTGGGTCAGGCAGCCCAGATCTTCTCCGCCCTCGCGGAAGCCGAGATCAACATCGACATGATCGTGCAGAACGTCTCGCTGGCTGCCACCGGGCGTACGGACATCTCCTTCACGCTGCCCCGGACCGACGGCCAGACCGCGATGTCGGCACTGGCGCGGCTGCAGGGCGCCGTCGGCTACGACACGTTGCTCTACGACGACAGCATCGGCAAGGTATCGCTGGTCGGCGCCGGCATGCGCACGCACCCGGGGGTGTCGGCCCGCTTCTTCAGCGCGCTGGCCGACGCGGGGGTCAACATCGACATGATCTCGACCTCGGAGATCCGGATCTCGGTGGTCGTCAACGAGTCCCAGGTCGACGACGCGGTGGCGGCGGCGCACTCGCGTTTCGCACTCGGCGCCGACGAGGTGGAAGCCGTCGTCTACGGCGGGACCGGCCGATGAACGGGCTGCGCATCGGCATCGTCGGTGCCACGGGGCAGGTCGGTGCGGTGCTCCGTTCGATCCTGGCCGAGCGGGGGCTGTCGATCGCCGCCATGCGGTACTTCGCCTCGGCGCGCTCGGCCGGCAGCCGGCTCGACTGGGCAGGCGAGCTGGTGACCGTCGAGGACGCCGCAGTCGCCGACCCGAGCGGGCTCGACGTGGCGCTGTTCTCCGCCGGAGCCGCCACGTCGCGGTTGCAGGCGCCGCGCTTCGCGGCCGCGGGGGTCATGGTCATCGACAACTCCTCGGCCTGGCGGCGCGACCCCGACGTACCCCTGGTGGTCAGCGAGGTCAACCCGCAGGCCGTGCGGTTCGCGGCGAAGGGGATCATCGCCAACCCCAACTGCACCACCATGGCGGCGATGCCGGTGCTCAAGCCGCTGCACGACGAGGCCCGGCTGGTCAGGCTCGTGGCCAGCACCTACCAGGCGGTGTCCGGGTCCGGGCTCGCGGGTGTCGACGAGCTCGACAAGCAGGTACGCGAGGTCGCCGACCGGGCCGCGGAGCTGACGCACGACGGTTCGGCCGTGGCGTTCCCGGAGCCCCGAACCTACGTCGGGCCGATCGCCTTCAACGTGCTCCCGATGGCCGGCTCGCTGGTCGACGACGGGTCGTTCGAGACCGACGAGGAGCAGAAGCTGCGCCACGAGAGCCGCAAGATCCTCGGCATCCCGGACCTGCGAGTGTCCGGGACCTGCGTGCGGGTGCCGGTGTACACCGGGCACTCACTGTCGATCAACGCCGAGTTCGCCCGGCCGCTGTCGGCGGCCCGGGCGATCGAGCTGCTGAGCGCGGCGCCCGGCGTGCGGCTGGTCGACGTCCCCACCCCGCTCGCGGCGGCGGGGCAGGACCCGACGCTGGTGGGACGTCTGCGCAGCGACCCCGGTGTCGCCGGCGATCGCGGACTGGCCATGTTCGTCAGCAGCGACAACCTCCGCAAGGGCGCCGCCCTCAACGCCGTCCAGATCGCCGAGCTGGTGGCCGGGATCGGCCGGTCGGACCGGTGAGGGTAGCCCCATGACCGAGACGACACCGTACGGCGAGCGACCGCCCAGCCCCGAGCTGCAGAAGCTGCGGGTCGAGGCCGAGGACCGGGTCAGAGCCGAACGTTGGCAGGACCTCCTGGAGCTGAGCGCTGACCTTCAGGCGGACACCGAGCTGTGGCCGCACCTGTGGGCGCCTGCGTCGGCGATTGCGGCCCATCACG
>JBBSGC010000160.1:0-2998 GCA_038254525.1 Propionibacteriales bacterium
CGGTGTGCGCGGCCCGCGCGCTGAAGACGCCAGCCACGCCAGCAGCCGCGCCGACCGGTCCGAGGGCGACCGGCAGCCACATCAGTCGGTTGCCGAAGCTGGCCCGGTCGTGCTCGAAATAGATCTCGGCGGCCGCCGTCAACGCCCCCACGGCCGTGAGCCCGGACAGGCTGCGTTCGAGGCGGCCGGTGTGCACGTCGTAGGCGACGCGCTTGGCGTCTTGTCTCAGCTTCATGGCTGCTCCCTCGCCAGATGACTTACGGCGCCAGTGTGCCTCTCGCAAGATGCTCCCGCTTCCTCGGACCGAGAAGTCCGCGAGTCAGCGCCAGCGTATCCAGCATCGCCCAACCCTTGCGTTCATGCAACTAGTGCGTCTGCGCAACCACCTATACTGCTGCCTGTGGCACCCGCAGCCGTGCATCCCCCGACGCCGGCGACCCCCCAGCAGGTCGACGCGGTGCTGGCTGCGGCGCGGGTGCTTGTGGCGGTGGTGGCGCGTTCGGTGGCCGCGGTGGAAGACGTCGTGAGCCTTCCCCAGCTGCGCGTGTTGGTGATGGTGTCGACGTCGGGACCGCTGAACCTGTCGGCGGTCGCCGAGGGGTTGGGCGTACATGCCTCCAATGCCACCCGAACCTGCGACCGGTTGGTCACCGCGGGCCTGCTCGACCGTCGCGACGCCGAGGGCGACCGGCGTCACGTCGCGCTGACGCTGACCGATGAGGGGCGGCAGCTCGTGCAGTCGGTGATCGAGCACCGACGTTCGGCGATCGAGCGGGTGTTGGCCGGCATGCCGGCCGCTCTCCGCGACGGCCTGGCCGGCGACCTGCAGGCCTTCGCGGCGGCTGCCGGTGAGGTGCCGGATGCGCCTGGGTGGACGCTGGGCTGAGGCTGACCACCGCACATCGCCTGCCGGTGGCCACGGCTCAGCGGCGGGCCCAGGCGGCGCCGACCAGCCCGGCGAGCCCGACGGCTGCGCCGGCCAGCAGCCCGTGGTGGTGGGACGCCCACAGCTGGGCGCTCCGGTCGGTTGCCTTGTCGTCAAAGATGCCGTGGGCGCCGAAGTCGTGGCCGCCGGCACCGTCGGCCGGCTCCCACAAGTTCGCCGGTGAGTCGGGGTCCCTGGGGGCGTCGGACTGCTGGGACGAGAACCCCGTACGGGCCAGGTAGCGGTCGAGCAGACCCGGCGCAACCGCGTTGGCGGCCAGGGTCGCCATCGTGCTGCCGCCGACCCAGTACTCGCGGCGACGGGGATGGTCCGCCGCGTACACCACACCGGCAGCGGCGACCTCCGGTTGGTAGATCGGCGGCACCGGCTGCGCCTGGTGCGGGAGCCGGGACAGCACCCACGAGAACTGCGGCGTGTTCACCGCCGGCATCTGCACCATGGTGACCTTGATCCCACTCTTCTCGTGCAGCAGCTCGCAGCGCAGTGCCTCGTGGAACCCCTGGGTGGCGTGCTTGGCACCGCAGTAGGCGGTCTGCAGCGGGATCCCTCGGTAGGCCAACGCGGACCCGACCTGCACGATGGTGCCCGCATCGCGAGCCCGCATCCGCTTCAGGGCTGCCATCGTCCCGTAGACGAAGCCGAGGTAGGTGACCTCGGTGACGCGGCGGAACTCCTCTGGCGTGATCTGCGACAGCGGCGAGAAGACCGAGGTGAACGCAACGTTGATCCACACGTCGATCGGTCCCAGCTGGTCCTCCACCTGGCTCGCGGCGGCGTCCACCGCCGCGGAGTCCGAGACGTCGACCGGAATGCTGATCGCCTCTGCACCGGCGGCCTCGACGTCTCGCTGCGCGCCCGCAAGCCCGGCATCGCCACGCGCGAGCAGCGCCACCTTGGCACCGCGAGCCGCGAACGCACGGGCGGTGGCGCGGCCGATGCCGCCGCTTGCGCCGGTGATCACGACGACTTGGCCGGGAGGGGGCTTGGACATGGTCGGGCTCCTTGGGGTTATGGGGCTGACGGTGGTGAGCGGGTCAGCCGGCGGGCGGCGGCGGCTTGGCGAGTGTGCTCGCGGACTCGAGCAGCAGCGCGTGCACAAAGGCCTGGGGGACGTTGCCGCGTAGCTGGCGCTGCACGACGTCGTACTCCTCGGTGAACAGCCCGGGGGGGCCGCAGGCCGCCCGGTTGCGCTCGAACCAGCGAGCCGCCTCGCTTTCGCGCCCCAGCTGATGGGTGGCCAGCGCCATGGTGAACCCGCAGAACAAGAAGGCCCCCTCGGCGTCGTTGAGCGGGCGCGCGTCTTGGCGGAACCGGTAGACGAAGCCGTCGACGGCCAGCTCCTCGCGCACGGCGGCCAGCGTGGCCAGGCTGCGCGGATCGGTCGGTGGAACCGCCCCACGTAGGGCGGGGAGCAGCAGGCTGGCGTCCACGCGGGGGTCGTCCGGAGCACGTTGCCATCGCCCGCTGGGGTGCAGGCAGTCGGTGTTGGTGTCGGCGACTATGGTGTCGGCCAGCGCCACCCACTGGGCCGCCTGAGGAGGAGTCGCCGCCGTTGACATGGCGCGCAGGCCGGCCGCACACATCAGCCGCGAGTGTGCCCACCGCTCGTTGTCCAGCTCCCACATTCCGGCGTCGGGCTGCTTCCAGCACTCCTCGATCACTCGTACGGCCGTCTCGACCGCACGCCAGTGGTCGGTGTCCAGCCGGTCGTGCCGCGCCGCGGAGGCAAACAGCAGCAGCGCCTCACCGAGAGCATCGAGCTGGAACTGGCCGCGGACCCAGTTGCCGGCGATGTCCTTGCCGCCGGGGTAACCCGCCAGGTCGAGCCGGTGCTCGTGCGGGACGTCCTCGCCGTCGACCGTGTACGCCGGCCTCAGCTGCTTGCCGTCACGGACCAGGCAGGCAGCGACAAAGCGGACGGACTCGTCGAGCAGGGCATGGTTGCCGAACGCGGCAACGGCCTGGCCCGCGTAGCACTGGTCGCGGATCCAGGCGTAGCGGTAGTCGTAGTCGCGCCCCTGCTCGGCCCGCTCGGGCAGTGACATCGTGGCC
>JBBSGC010000161.1:0-2911 GCA_038254525.1 Propionibacteriales bacterium
ATCGGGTAGCCGACCAGCTGTCCCGGACCGTGGAAGGTGATCTTGCCGCCACGGTCGACGTCCACGACGGGCGTCTTGTCGAGCGGCCGCTCGTGCGGCTGCGTGCGCCTGCCGGCGGTGTAGACCGGGAGGTGCTCCAGGAGCAGCAGCCGGTCGCCGATCGTGCCGGCGACGCGCTGCGCGTGCAGCTCCCGCTGCAGTTGCCATGCGCCGGCGTAGTCCACCGGGGCGACGCCGAGGCCAAGCCGGGACACCTGCAGGTCGGGCACCGAGCCAGCCTATCGCCGAGCCTGTGGACGACCGGAGCGAACCGAGGCGGCTCAGGGGCACAGTGGAGCGGTGAACAGCCACCCGGTGTCCGTCGCCACCCAGCTGGCCGCCGCCGCCGTGCTCGCCGGGCTGCTGCTCGGCTGCTCGCCGGCCGTGGAGGCGGGGCCGGCTGCACCGGTGCCCCCGGCGGTCACCACGTCCATCGGCTTGGCGGCGTCGGGCGCAGCTGCGTCAGCCCCAAGCACCCGATCGGCGTGCTCAACAGCCTGTGCCCGTTGGACCGCCGTGTTGCACTCGCTCGATGCCGACCGGGCCCAGGCGTACGCCCGCGACGACTCCATGTCGCTGCGCGCGACCTACGTCGACGGGTCGGCCGTCCTGCGCGCGGATCGGGAGATGCTTGGCCAGTGGTCGCGCCGTGGCGTCGCCGTCGTCGGCCTGCGCATGCGCGTGCTGGCGTTGCAGGTCCGGCACCGCAGGCCCGGGCGCGTCACGCTCGACGTCGTCGACCAGCTCGCCGACGCCTCGGCGCTGGTGGCAGCTGGCCGGGTCGCCCTGCCGCACGACCTGCCGACCGAGCACCTGGTGCTCCTGCGCCGGGAGAGCGGCCGGTGGCAGATCGCGGCCGTCCGCAGGCTGAGCGGCTGAGCAGCGGACCCGATCAGTCGGCGAGCGCGGCTGCGACGATCGCGTCGACGTCGCGGTGGCGATGCTCGAAGCCGGCTTCGACCAGCCGGGTCGGTCGCACCCGCAGCGAGCCGAGCAAGTCCGCCGACAGTTGTCCCAGGACCAAGCGCAACGGAAGCGCCGGCACCCGCAGCACGGCGGGTCGGTGCAGCGCCTTCGCCAGGGCGGCGGTGAACTGCGCGTTCGTCGGCGGCTCGAGACCCACCAGGTCGTAAGGCCCCTCGCACTCGGGGTGCTCGACCAGGAAGGTGGCTGCTGCGACCCAGTCGGCGAGCGAGATCACCGAGAAGTACTGCCTGCCCGAGCCGAGCCGGCCGGCGAGCCCGAGTCGAAAGGCGGGCAGCATGAGCTTCAACGCCCCGCCGCGGCCGTCGATCACCACGCCGGTGCGCAGGTGGCAGACGCGTGCACCGGCCGTCCGCGCGGGGTCGGCAGCCGCCTCCCACTGCCGCACCACGTCGGCCAGGAAGCCGGCGCCGTGGACGCTGCTCTCGTCGAGCTCCTCGGACCCCCGGTCAGGGCCGTAGATCGCCATGCCGGACGCGACCACCAGCGCCGGCGGCGTCGCAGCGCGGGCGATCGCACCGGCCAACGTGGCCGTCGTGCTGACCCTGGACGCCAGGATGGTGTCCCGGTAGCTGTTGGTCCAGGGCCAGTGCGCGATCGGTGCGCCGGCCAGGTTGACCACCGCGTCGGCCGAGGAGATGAGCGCGTCGTCGACCTTCCCCGCGTACGGGTCCCACAGCGACTGCGTCGCGGACCCGTCACCACTGCGTACCAAGGTCACCACGTCGTGACCATGCGCGTGCAGCTGCTCGCGTAACGCCGTGCCGAGGAAACCGGACGCGCCCGCGACCACCACTCTCACGACTGGCTCCGACCGTCGGTGCTCACAGCCCGAGGTCGCCTTCGAACGCCGCCTGCTCCAGGCGCTGCTTGATCTCCGCCAGGAAGCGGGCGGCATCGGCGCCGTCGACGAGCCGGTGGTCGTAGGTCAGCGCGAAGTAGACCATCTGCCGGATCGCGATCGTCTCGCCGAGGTTGGCGTCGTCGATGACCACCGGGCGCTTCACCACCGAACCCGTCCCCAGGATCGCCACCTGTGGCTGGTTGATGATCGGGGTGTCGAACAGCGCCCCCCGGCTGCCGGTGTTGGTCAGCGTGAAGGTCCCGCCGGTCAGGTCGTCGGGGCCGATCTTGTTGTCGCGGGTTCGCGCCGCCACATCGGCGATCCGGCGCGCCAACCCAGCGACCGAGAGGTCGCCGGCGCCCTTGATCACCGGTGTCAGCAGCCCGCGCTCGGTGTCGACGGCGACCGCAAGGTTCTCCACGTCGAAGTAGGTGACCTCGAAGCTGTCGCTGTCGATGACGGCGTTGAGCTGTGGGTAGGTCTTGAGCGCGTCGACGGCGGCCTTGGCGAAGAACGGCAGGTAGGAGAGCTTGACGCCCTCACGTGCCGCGAACGAATCCTTGACCCGCTCACGCAGCCGCGCGATGCCCGTGACGTCGATCTCGACCACCGTCGTGAGCTGGGCCGAGGTCTGCAGCGAGGCGACCATCCGCTTGGCGATCGTCTGGCGGAGCCGCGACATCTTCTCGGTCTTGCCGCGCAGCGGCGAGACCGCCGGCGTGCTGGGGGCCGCCGGTGTCGTGGGCTCGTCCACCGGTGCCGCAGCAGTCGCCTTGGCCGCCTCGGCGGCCGCCAGGACGTCCTGCTTGCGGATCCGGCCGCCGACGCCGGTCCCGGTGATGCCGGCGAGCTCCACATCGTGCTGGGCGGCCAGCTTGCGGACCAGCGGGGTGACGTATGACGACTCGGCGCCGCCGGTGCCCGAGTCGGGAGCGGAGACCGGACGGGGCGAAGGTGGTGATGCGGGTTGCGCCGGCACCTGTTCGGGCTCGGCCTGCCGTTGCGTCTGCGGCTCCGGCGTCGTGGGCGGCAGGTCTTGACGGC
>JBBSGC010000162.1:0-2886 GCA_038254525.1 Propionibacteriales bacterium
GGATCTCCAGCAGGCGTCGGCGGCTCATCGCCGCGAAACCGTGGCCGCCGCTGGTCACCACCTGGCCCCTGAAGTGCACGTCGATGTCGTCCCAGCGTGCGAACTCGGCCGTCATGGCGTCGGAGATCTCGGCATCCGCAGACGCAATCCCGCCGAGTGTCTCGTCGGAGAAGACGACGCCGAAGCCGAACGTGTCGTCCGCGGCGTTGCGCTCCCAGACGGTGATGTCACAAGCCGGTGCGAGCTGCTTGGCGAGCGCGGCGAAGTACAGCCCCCCGGGGCCACCACCGATCACCGCGATCCGCACTGCGCGCCTCCGGTCCGTCAGCTCGAGGCGAGGCTATGCCGGGTCGGAGACGACCGTCAATGACACGACAGGGAGCGCGCGGCTAGGCTGTGGCCGGCCGCCCGGGAGGAGTCGAGGATGTGCGCGTTCCGTGGGTCGGTGCCCCTCAACCCCGACTGGGAGCACTTCCGCCTCGAGCGCGAGAACGGCGTCGCGACCGTCACCTTCGACCGGCCGGACAAGCTCAACGCACTGACCTTCGCTGCGTACGCCGATCTCCGCGACCTGCTCACCGAGCTGCCTTCGCGCGAGGACACCCGCGTGGTGGTGCTGCGCGGCGAGGGCCGGGCCTTCTGCTCCGGTGGTGACGTGCACGAGATCATCGGCGCAACCTTGGCGATGCGCCCCGACCAGCTGTTGTCGTTCACCAGGATGACCGGCGAGGTGGTCCGCGCCATGCGGGAGTGCCCGGCGCCGATCATCGCGGCCGTCCACGGCACCGCAGCCGGCGCCGGCTCTGTGCTGGCGCTGGCCAGCGATTTTCGGATCATGGCGCGCTCGGCGACGTTCGCCTTTCTGTTCACCAAGGTGGGCCTGGCCGGTGCCGACATGGGTGCCGCCTACCTGCTCCCCCGGTTGGTCGGCCTGGGGCGGGCCACCTCGCTGCTGATGCTCGGCGACTCGCTGTCAGCCGAGGAGGCTGATCGGTGGGGCCTGGTGAGCGAGCTCGTCGACGACGCAGAGGTGGACTCCGCCACGCAGAAGCTGGCCACCCGGCTGGCCACCGGCCCGTGGCAGGCCTACTCGTTGACCAAGGCGCTGCTCACCCGCGAGCTCGACATGAGCCTGTCGGGAGCGGTGGAGCTGGAGGCGATGACCCAGGCCCTGCTGATGAAGGGCGCCGACTACCGCGAGTTCCATGCCGCGTTCACCGGGCACCGGCCGCCCAAGTGGCAGGGCCGCTGAGCATGAGCTGGGAGCTGCAGCCGGAGCAGCGGGAGCTGGTCGCGCGGGTCCGCGAGATCGGTCGCTCGGAGCTGCGTCCGATCGCCGAGCGGGGCCGGCCCGGCCGGGTCAACCGTGAGCTGGTCCGGGCGTTGGGCGAGCACGGTCTGCTCGCCCGGCTGTTCCCCGGCGCGCACGACGGCGGAACGTCTCGGGAGGCGGCAGCGCTCGACCTGTGCCTGCTGCGCGAGGCGCTGGCGACGGTGTGCACCGAGGCGGAGACCGCCCTGGCGCTGCAGGGGCTCGGCACCTACCCGCTGCTGCAGTCGGGATCGGCGGAACAGGTCCGCAGCTGGGTGCCTGCCGTCGCCCGCGGTAGTGCGGTTGCCGCCTTCGCACTCTCCGAGCCGGTGGCCGGTTCGGATGCGGCCGCGCTGCAGCTGCGCGCCGAGGCTGACCGAGACGGCTGGCGGCTGACCGGTGAGAAGACGTGGATCTCCAACGCCCCCGAGGCCGACTTCTACTGCGTGTTCGCTCGGACCACCGCGGAGGCGGGTCCGCACGGCGTGAGCGGCTTCGTCGTCCCAGGCGATCGCGCCGGCGTGTCCGGCGAGCACCAGGAGATGCTGTCGCCGCACCCGATCGGACGGCTCGTGCTCGACGGCGTACGCGTGGAGCGCGACGAGCTGCTCGGCGAGCCCGACGGCGGATTCGCGGTCGCCATGCGCACGCTCGACCTGTTCCGGCCAAGCGTCGGCGCCTTCGCGGTTGGCATGGCGCAGGCAGCGCTCGATGCCGCGGTGGCACACGCCGGCACCCGGGAGGCCTTCGGTGCTCCCCTGCGGCAGCTGCAGTCGGTCGCGCACAGCCTGGCCGAGATGGCCACCCGCACCCAGGCCGCCCGGCTGATGGTCTACGCCGCCGGGGCCGCCTACGACGCCGGTCGGCCCGGGGTTACGAGCAGTTCGGCGATGGCCAAGCTGCTGGCCACGGAGACCGCTCAGTACGTCGTCGACGCGGCCATCCAGATCCACGGCGCCCGCGCACTGCAAACCGGCCACCTGCTCGAGCACCTCTACCGCGAGGTGCGGGCACCGCGGATCTACGAGGGCGCCACCGAGGTCCAGCGCTCGATCATCGCGCGCGACCTCTACTGTTGACCGGACCTGACTACTGGACCGACCACTCCCGACGACCGATCTCCTTCCGGACGCTCTTGCCGGGTGTCGTTAGCTGGCGCGGTGTTCTCGGTTGAGGCGTTCGAGTAGCCATGATCCTGCCATGGTCGACATGGGCAGGTGGTGCTAGCGAGCCAGCCCCTGCAACTCGCTGAACAGCGCGTCGGTCAGCCTGACGTGGAACATGTGGCCGGGCCGGTTCGGCCGGTGATCTGCGTGTCCGCTGGTAGCGCCTCGGTAGCCCCCGCCTCGACCTCAAGTGTGCGGACATCAGCGCGCCCGGCTCGTTCGGTCTGGCCGTCATGTTTCTTCGTCGTCAGACACCGCCCTCCTGTGGATGGCAAGGTCGCGTCCACTCGCCGGCCACGCGTTCATGCCGTGCAGCAGGTTGACGGGTTCCGCCAGCGCGACGCAGAGGGGGACTCTTCAACCTCCTCGCTGTCAGGCGAGGCGGTTGACGGCCACCTTCGCCACCGA
>JBBSGC010000163.1:0-2860 GCA_038254525.1 Propionibacteriales bacterium
CCGGTGCGCTCGGTGCTGCAGCCGCAGGTCAAGGGCCTGGCCGACCTCGAGCCGGTCGAGCTGGCTCCCGGCGCCGACGCCGACCTCGACGACGTCGTCCGCAAGCTTGCTGCTGCGGCCTACTCCCGGGTGGACCTGGTCGAGCGGCGCGGTGAGTTCGCCGTGCGCGGCGGCATCGTGGACGTCTTCCCGCCGACCGAGGAGCATCCGGTGCGGGTCGAGTTCTGGGGCGACTCGGTCGAGGAGATCCGCTCCTTCGCGGTCGCCGACCAACGTTCCCTCGACGCCGTCGAGCGGTTGTGGGCGCCGCCCTGCCGGGAGCTGCTGCTGACCGACGAGGTGCGCCGGCGGGCGGCGGTCCTCGGCACCCAGCACCCCGAGCTCGCCGAGCTGTTCAGCAAGCTGGCCGAGGGCCACGCGGTCGAGGGCATGGAGTCGCTGGCGCCCGTGCTCGTCGACGAGCTGGAGATGCTCACCGACCTGCTGCCAGCCGGTGCGGCGGTGCTGGTCTGTGACCCCGAGCGGGTCCGCGCGCGGGCGCACGACCTGGTCGCGACCAGTCAGGAGTTCCTGCACGCCTCCTGGGCGGCGGCCGCCTCGGGCGGCGAGGCACCGATCGACCTCGGTGCCGCCGCCTACCGCGAGCTCGGCGACGTGCGGCTCGCGGCGCTGGCCGCCGGCCGGCTGTGGTGGAGCACCTCGCCGTTCGGCCTCGACCCCGACGCGCTCCCCAGCGCGCCGGTGCGCACCGAGGCCGGTGAGCTGGTCTCGATCGACGTCGACCCGGCTGCCGCGGCCGTCGAAGGCCGCCCCCTGCCGTTCACCGCAACGCCGGCCTACCGCGGCGACACCGAGCAGGCGATCAGCGACATCCGGCGCTGGCAGGCGCACGGTGACCGGGTGGTGCTGGTCACCCCGGGTCCCGGCCAGGCGCAGCGCACGGTCGAGGTGCTGGCCGAGCACGACCTCGCGGCCCGCCGCCACGACGGGTTGAGCCCACAGGTGACGGCGGACCTGACCGCCGATGTGGTGCACGTGGTCACCGGTGCCCTGCGGCACGGCGTCGTCAGCGACGCGCTCAGGCTGGCCGTCGTCACCACCGACGACCTCGTCGGGCAGCGCGCCACCACCGAGCGCGACGAGCGGCGGATGCCGAGCCGGCGCCGCAAGCAGATCGACCCGCTGGAGCTCAAGACCGGCGACCTCGTCGTGCACGAGGCGCACGGCGTCGGCCGCTACGTCGAGATGGCGCAGCGCACGGTGTCCGGCTCCACCCGCGAGTACCTGGTCGTCGAGTACGCCGCGTCCAAACGCGGGCAGCCGCCGGACCGGCTCTATGTCCCGACCGACCAGCTCGACGCCGTGACCCGCTACGTCGGGGGCGAGCAGCCCTCGCTGGACCGGCTGGGTGGAGCCGACTGGGCCAAGCGCAAGGGGCGGGCGCGCCGGGCGGTCCGACAGATCGCCGCCGAGTTGATCAAGCTCTACGCCGCGCGGCAGGCGACCAGAGGCCACCGCTTCAGCAAGGACACTCCCTGGCAGCGCGAGCTCGAGGAGGCATTCCCGTTCGTCGAGACACCCGACCAACTCTCGACGATCGAGGAGGTCAAGCACGACATGGAGCACACGGTGCCGATGGACCGGCTGGTCTGCGGCGACGTCGGCTACGGCAAGACCGAGATCGCCGTGCGCGCCGCGTTCAAGGCCGTCCAGGACGGCTTGCAGGTCATCGTGCTGGTGCCGACCACGCTGCTCGTGCAGCAGCACCTCGCGACCTTCGCCGAGCGCTTCGGGCAGTTCCCGGTCGTGGTCAAGGCGCTCAGCCGCTTCCAGAGCGACCAGGAGGCAGCCGCGGTCGTCGCCGGCCTCCGCGACGGCAGTGTCGACCTCGTGATCGGCACCCACCGGCTGCTGTCACCGGAGATCCAGATCCCCAAGCTGGGCCTGGTGGTCGTCGACGAGGAGCAGCGCTTCGGCGTGGAGCACAAGGAGGCGCTCAAGCACCTTCGGGTCGGTGTCGACGTGCTCAGCATGTCGGCCACCCCGATCCCGCGGACGCTGGAGATGGCGATCACCGGCATCCGCGAGATGTCGACGATCACCACCCCACCGGAGGAGCGCCACCCGGTGCTCACCTTCGTCGGCGGCTACGACGACGCCCAGGTGACCGCCGCCGTGCGCCGGGAGCTGCTGCGCGAGGGCCAGGTGTTCTACATCCACAACCGGGTGCAGAGCATCGGCCGAGCGGTCGAGCGGATCGCCAAGCTGGTGCCAGAGGCGCGGGTCGCCGCGGCCCACGGCCAAATGGGGGAGCACCAGCTCGAGCAGGTGATGGTCGACTTCTGGGAGAAGCGCTTCGACGTGCTCGTGTGCACCACCATCGTCGAGGCGGGTCTCGACGTCTCCAACGCCAACACGCTGATCATCGAGCGGGCCGACCTGCTCGGGCTCTCCCAGCTGCACCAGCTGCGCGGGCGCGTGGGCCGTGGCAGCGAGCGGGCCTACGCGTACTTCCTCTACCCGGTGGATAAGCCCATGACAGAGACCGCGCACGAGCGGCTGGCCACCATCGCGCAGCACTCCGAGCTCGGTGGCGGCATGGCGGTGGCGATGAAGGATCTGGAGATCCGGGGCGCCGGCAACCTGCTGGGCGGTGAGCAGTCCGGCCACATCGCCGACGTCGGTTTCGACCTCTACGTCCGCCTGGTCGGCGAGGCGGTCGCCGAGTTCCGCGGCGACGGCGAGCCCGAGCAGCGCGAGGTCCGCCTGGAGCTGCCGGTCGACGCGCACCTCCCCCACGACTACGTGCCGAGCGAGCGGCTGCGCCTGGAGATGTACAAGCGGCTGGCCGCGGTGCACA
>JBBSGC010000164.1:0-2851 GCA_038254525.1 Propionibacteriales bacterium
AGGACGCTCGGATTGCCGCCGGCGCAGCTCGAGCTACCCAACGGGTGGCCGTTGACGGTGACGGCCACCAGATAAGGGTTCGCGGCGCTGGGTTCGCCGGGCGGCCCGGCACAGTAGAGGGTCCAGGCCAGGTCGCCGGAGGTCGCGGTGAAGGAGAACGACGGCTGCTGCTGGCCGGCGCGAGCGAACCGGTGGCCGATGAGCGTCGCGGTCCCGGGCGTTGCGTACATGTCGATGCCGGAGTCCGCCACTATCGGCACCGGCGCGCCGGACAGGCCCGAGGCCGGTGCGGACGGCACGTCGGCCGGCCCTCCCGGTGGGATGCCCGACCCTGGCGCAACGGTCACCAGAGCCGCGACAGCCAGCGCGCCCAGCACGCCCACGACGCCGGTGCGTGCCCGGTTGCGCACGCGTACCTTGCCGCGCACGTCCGACAGCCGGGCATCGAGTGGCCGCTGAGGCAGCCCCTCCGCGTGCTCGGTCAAAACCTCGCGCAGTACGGCGAGTCCGCTCATGACGTGTCTCCAGGTTTTCTCCCAGCCAGCAGCTGGGGGTCGATGCGAAGCTTCGCCAGGGCCTTCGCCGACTGGCTCTTGACCGTGCCCGCCGAGCAGCCGAGCACCCGGGCGACCTCTGCCTCGGAGAGGTCCTCGTAGAAGCGCAGCACCACCACCGCACGCTGCCCCACCGGCAGCCGGCCGAGCGCCGCCCACAGCCACGCCGCGTCGACCACCTGCTCGTCCCGGCTGGAGCCGATCGGTTCCGGCAGGGCCTCGGTGGGTGACTCGCCCCGCCACTTGCGTCGCCACCAGGAGGCGTAGGTGTTGACCAGGATCCTGCGTACGTACGGCTCGGGGTTCTCGTCGATGCGGCGCCAGGCCGACCAGGCCTTGGCCAACGACGTCTGCAGCAGGTCCTCGGCGCGCCCGTGGTCGTGGGTGAGCAGGTAGGCGGTGCGCAGCAGTGCCTCTGAGCGCGAGGCGACGAACTCCTCGAAGCCGACCCTCTCCGACACCGGCGCGCTCTTCCGCTCGTGACCTGGCGACGCATCCTGCCAGCCGGTATCGGCGACCGTGGCATCGCGCGTCATGAGCTCTCCCTCGGTCGAACGGCACTCCAACCGCCTCGGTCGAACTACCGTGCGGGAGGACCGATCGGTTGCCCGGCCATCAGCAGGAGAAGACCTCGACCCCATCGACGTAGGTGGCCACCACCGAGGTGTCCCCGATCTCCTCCGGTGGGCCGGCGAACGGGTTGCGGTCGAGCACGGTCAGGTCGGCCGGCGCTCCGAGCGCGATCCGGCCGCCCGCGTCGTCGCCGTTGAGGTAGGCCGATCCCCTGGTGTACGCCTCCAGCGCGCTGCTCAGGTCGATCGCCTGCCCGGGCAGGAAGGCCGGGGTGCCGGCTGAGGCGTCGGGCAGTCGCCGGTTGACCGCGACGTGGATGCCGGCGAGCGGGTCGGCGCTGCTGACCGGCCAGTCGCTGCCCGCGGCCAGCCGGGCTCCGGCGCGCTGCAGGTCCCGGAAGGGGTACTGCCAGGCCACCCGCTCCGCCCCCAGGAACGGGATGGTCAGCTCGTCCATCTGCGGCTCGTGAGCTGCCCACAGCGGCTGCACCGTCGCCGCGACGCCAAGCTCGGCGAAGCGCGGCACGTCGTCGGGCTGCACGACCTGCAGGTGTGCGATGTGGTGCCGATGGTCGAGCCAACCGTCGCCGATGCCGTTGGCTGTCCGGGCCGCGGCGAACGCGTCGAGCGTCTCGCGCACCGCACGGTCGCCGATCGCATGCACGTGCACCTGGAAGGCCTTCGCGTCCAGGGCGGTGACCGCCGCCGCGAGGGCGGTGGGGTCGACGAACGACAACCCCCGGTTGGCAGTTGGGCAGCCACAACGGTCGAGGTACGGCTCCACCATGCCTGCAGTGAAGTTCTCGGCGATGCCGTCCTGCATGATCTTGACGCTGGTGGCGCGGAACCGGCCCGCCCGCAGCGCCGACCGGCGCGTCACGAGCTCGGTGACCTGCTCGGTCCCGCGCTCCCGGTCCCACCACAGCGCACCGACGACCCGCGCGGTGAGCCGTCCATCGTTCGCCAGCCGCAGGTAGGCCGACGACGAGTCAGTGATGGTGGCGTACTCGCCGATGATCGCGTCCTGCCAGCCGGTGATGCCGAAAGAGTGCAGATGGCTCTGCGCCTCGAGGAGCGCGGCGACCTGGTCGTCGGGGGTGGCCGCGGGCACCAGCCGGGCGACCAGTGCCATCGCGCCCTCGTGCAGTGTCCCCGAGGGGTGGCCGTCCGCGCCGCGCTCGATGCGCCCGTCGGCCGGGTCCGGCGTATCTGCGTCGATGGCGGCTCGCCTCAGCGCGGCGCTGTTGACCCAGGCGCCGTGGTGGTCGCGGTTGAGCAGGAACGCCGGGCGATGGCCCACGACCCGGTCCAGGTCGGCGGCGAGCGGAGTTCCCCCGTCGAAGTCCGCGATGCTCCAGCCGCCGCCGGTGACCCATTCGATGTCCGGCTGCGTCCGGGCGTAGGCGGCCACCGCCGCCAGGCAGCCTGCGCGGCCACTGGTCGCCGACAGGTCACAGCGCATGCGTTCGAGGCCGCCCTGCACGGGGTGCACATGCGCGTCGACGAAACCGGGGACGAGCAGTCCACCCGCCAGGTCGACGATCCGGGTGCGTGGACCCGCGAGCGCCCGCAGGTCGTTGCTGCCGACAGCGACGATCCGGCCGCCGGTGACCGCGACTGCCCCGGTGGGCGGGGCGTCGGGCCGAAATACTGACCCACCGGTGAAAAGCAGGTCCGGCGCGGCCATCTCAACGCCCCTCGAGCAGCGGGCCGGCCGGGTCGTGG
>JBBSGC010000165.1:0-2832 GCA_038254525.1 Propionibacteriales bacterium
ACTGGTGTTCGGTGCCGCGGGCGGTCTGATCGCGGCCGCGATGCTGTCCGAGCTACGTCGCCGCAGGACCAGTGGCAGCTGGCTGCGGCCGCGCGGACCCTTCCTCCCCGCCGGCAACGGCACCGCGGGCAGCTCCGGCGTCTGGGCGGAGACGGCGCTGCGCGCGGAGGCCGATCCCTCGGCTGCGGCGTTTCTGCGCGTCGGCCTGCGTGCCGCAGTGCCCAAGGCCGGCGCCGCGCTGCCGACCTTGCGCAACGCAGTGCTCAGCGAGGACAGCCTGCGGCTGATCTTCTCGAGCGCGCCCACCAACGCCCTGCCCGCGCCTTGGGCGGCCGGTCCTGACCCTCGGGTGTGGACCCTCGCGCGCTACGCCGCACGAAGGTTGTTTGGGGACGACCCGCCGGCACTCCGCGAGGTTGCGGCGCCGTATCCGGCGGCGCTGGTCACCATCGGGCGTCGCGACGACGACTCCCTGGTCCTCACCGACCTCGAGTCTCTCGGTGGTCTGATTGCGATCGGTGGCGATGAGACCGTAGCCCGGGCGGTGGCGATGAGCTGGGCGGTCGACCACGCCGTCCACCCGTGGGCCGACCGGAGGTCGGTTGTGCTTGGCGGGTTCGCGGAGGCGCCGGTGGCCGCCACCGGACCAGCACTGAGGCTGGTCGACGACGTAGACCACGTGTTGGCGGCGGTGGAGCACTCTGCCGACCGGCGCGCGGAGGCCTGCCGGCGCCTCGACGTCCGCGACGTTCACCTGGCCCGCCAAGTCGCTCAGGACGCGGAGCTGTGGGCCAGCTCGCTCATTGTCTGCTCCGGCGTGCCGGCAGCCGAGACCCTGGAGCGCCTGCAGCGGCTCGCCGCGCGGATTGACTCCGGGGTGAGCGTGGTGGTGGTCGGCAACTGCCCGCAGGCCCAGGTACGTCTCGTGGCCTCGGCCGAAGGCAGGCTGTGGAACGCACCACTGGGGCTGGACGTGCGGGCCCAGCAGCTGAGCGTCGATGCCTGCCGGGAGCTGGGCGAGCTGTTCGCCGAGTCACTGGGCGCCCAGTCACTGGGCGGTGGCGCCGACCGCGCGGACGAGCTGGCGGCGGTCGCTGCGCTTGCGCCGGCCACGCCGATCCAGCAGGTCCTCGCCAACGGGCTCGAGGACGCGGTCGTGCTCAGCGTGCTCGGGCCGGTCGAGCTCGAGGCCGATGGTCCTGTCGACGAGGGTCAGCGCGAGCTGTTGACGGAGCTGGTGCTCCGCGTCGCGGTGGCCCGCGACGGCCTGTCCTCCCAGCAGCTGTCCGACGCGCTGTGGCCTTACGGAGTCGTTGACGAGGTCCGCGACGAGTCCCTGGTCGCTGCCCAGCGCTGGCTCGGCCTGGACGCCGATGGCGATGCCCGCCTCGGCATGGTCGACGGCCGCTGGGTCGTGCGGCGCACCGGGGTCAGGTTCGACTGGGACGTCTTCACTGCGCACGTTGCCGCCGCCGTCGAGGCAGCTAGGGATGACCGAAGCGAGGGTGGTGAAGAGGTGGGCGCGCTGCGGGCAGCCCTGGACTGTGTGCGGGGTGAACCTTGGACGCAGCTGCCACCGGGTCGCTACTCCTGGCTGGCAGGCGAGCGCGCCGACACCGATGCTGTGGTTGCGGTGGTCCTGGTCGCGCGCCGACTGGCTGCGCTGTGCGCGCTGGGCGGCGACGGGCGTGGTGCGCGGGATGCCGTGCTGGGTGGCTTGACCGCGGCCCCGGCGTGCGAGGACCTTTGGCGAGACGCCCTGCGGTTGGCCGCCCGGCTGGGCAGCCGCGCTGACGTGCGAGCCGTCGCCGACTCGATGTACGACGCGATCGCTGCATCCGGTGCCGTGGCGGCCATCTCGGCGGAGACCGCTGCCCTGGTCGAGGAGCTGCTCCCCGGCCACCGACGACGCCCGGCGTGAGCACCTCGGACCTGCGCCGGGTGAGCGTCGACCCGGGCCGGCTGGCGGGTTGGCTAAACCGGTTCGCCGAGCGCCACGGCGCGCTGCGGTGGTCAGCGGAGCCCGGTGGGGCTCGGATCGAAGCCGCGGACGGTGCACGTGCGCTGCTCCGGCTCCCCGGACCGCCGGCGTCGACAGCCGTACCCCTGTCAACGGCCGAGCTGGTCGCGGCGGCGGAGGCGTTCTGCGACTTCGGGCTGGTACTCGTCCGCCGTGGTGGCTATTCGATCGGAGCGGTTCGGGGCGCCCGGCTCATCGGCTCGCGGTGCGGCACCCGATATGTGCAGGGACGGACCAAGGCCGGCGGCTGGAGCCAGCAGCGGTACGCCAGGCGCCGGGCGAACCAGGCGGGGACCGTCGTCACGGCCGCGGCTCAGGCCGTGCGAGACGTGCTGGGCGGCCAGGACCAGGTGGCGTGCGCGCTGGCCTGCGGCGGTGACCGACCGATGGTGCGTGCCGTCCTCGAGCAGTCGTCGGTGGCCGGGGCCGCCGACCGCGTGCTGCCCGACTGGCTCGACGTGCACGAGCCGCGGCGGGCCGTGCTCGAGGCGTCGGTGGCCACCGCTCGAGCCGTGCGGATCGAGCTGAACGCGCTGGCGTGAGCGCTGCCGTCGACGGCCTAGAGGGACGAGGCCGAGAACGTGTCGCAGGCCTGCAGGCTGCCCTGCTGGTAACCGGTCATGAACCAGTGCTCGCGCTCGGCGGCCGAGCCGTGCGTCCATTGGTCGGGGTCGATCCGGCCGCCCGACTCTTGCTGGATCCGGTCGTCGCCGACCGCCTGAGCCGCGTCGATCGCGCGGGCTATGTCGTCCTGCGTCAGCTCGGAGATGATCGCGACACCGGCGGTGTCGGTGGTGCTGGTGGCGGCCCTG
>JBBSGC010000166.1:0-2786 GCA_038254525.1 Propionibacteriales bacterium
GCGTGAGTGTGGTCCCCGAAGGTCGCCGGCTGCTCCGCCTCGAGGTGCGCAACGCGCAGACCCCGATCGAGAAGAAGCCGGCGTGGATCAAGACCCGGGCGACGATGGGGCCGCAGTACCGCGAGCTGCAGTCGCTGGTGAAGTCGGAGGGCCTGCACACGGTCTGCCAGGAGGCCGGCTGCCCCAACATCTTCGAGTGCTGGGAGGACCGCGAGGCGACCTTCCTGATCGGCGGCGACGCCTGCACCCGGCGGTGTGACTTCTGCCAGATCGACACCGGCAAGCCAGCTGACTTCGACGCCGACGAGCCGCGCCGGGTCGCCGAGTCGGTCGCCGCGATGGCCCTGCGCTACGCCACGGTGACCGGAGTGGCGCGTGACGACCTGGCGGACGGCGGAGCGTGGCTCTACGCCGAGACGGTGCGCCAGATCCATGCCCTCAACCCGGGCACCGGGGTCGAGCTGCTCATTCCCGACTTCAACGCCGACCGCGGCTCGCTCGCCGAGGTCTTCGGCTCCGGCCCACAGGTGCTGGCGCACAACATCGAGACGGTGCCTCGGATCTTCAAGCGGATCCGCCCGGGCTTCCGCTACGCGCGCTCGCTGGACGTGATCAGGGCCGCCCGCGAGCACGGGCTGGTGACCAAGTCGAACCTGATCCTCGGCATGGGCGAGACGATCGAGGAGGTCGGCTCCGCCATGCGCGACCTGCACGGTGCCGGATGCGACCTGCTGACGATCACTCAGTACCTGCGGCCGTCGGTGCGCCACCACCCGATCGAGCGCTGGGTCCGCCCGGAGGAGTTCGTCGACCTGGCGGCGCAGGCGGAGCGGATCGGCTTCGCCGGCGTGCTGTCCGGGCCCCTGGTGCGCTCGTCCTACCGGGCGGGGCGGCTCTACCAGCAGGCGGTCGCGACCCGGCGGTCTCCTGCTGCCCGCAGCGCCTGAGCCGTCGCATCGCCAGCGTAGGCTGGCCGCCGTCCCTCCCGCGTACGCACGTCAGGCAGGCCTCCCGATGTCGAGCACCGCTCCCGCGACCCAGCCCAAGGGACGCCTGCGGCAGATCGCCGCCGCCTACCGGATCACCAAGCACCACGACCGGCGCATCGGTCTGGTGCTGCTGGCCTGGTTCCTCGGCGTCGGTGCCGTCGTCGGGCTCCTCGCCTGGCAGCTGTTTCCGGTCCTCGGGGTCGTGCTGGGACTGCTCGCGGGACTGCTGGCCGCGCTGATCGTCTTCGGCCGCCGCGCGGAGCGGGCCACCTACGCCTCTGTCGACGGCCAGGTCGGCGCCGCCGCAGGCGCGTTGCAGATGCTGCGCCGCGGCTGGTCAGTGAAGCCGGCGATCGCGTTCACCAAGAACCAGGACGTCGTGCACCGGGTGGTCGGCCTGCCCGGCATCGTGCTCGTCGGGGAGGGCAACCCCAGCCGGGTGCGGAACCTGCTCGCGGTCGAGAAGAAGCGGCACGCGCGGGTGGCTCCCGACGTGCCGATCCACGACCTCATCGTAGGCGAAGGCGCCGGCGAGGTGCCGTTGCCGAAGCTGGTCAACTCCGTTCGCAGGCTGCCGCGCAGCATCCGCCCCGGCGACATGACCGAGCTCATCTCGCGGCTGCGGGCGCTCGACGCCATGCGCCCACAGGCGCCGCTGCCGCGGGGACCGGTGCCAACCAGCGCCAAGGGTGCCAGGCGGATGATGCAGGGCCGCTGAACCGGTGCCCGCCCGGGTTACCCCTGGCTAGGCTGCGCCCATGAGCGAGCAGCCGGCACCGCCCCAGCAGCACCCGCCCGGTTGGTATCCCGACCCGTGGGGACAGCACGAGCACCGCTGGTTCGACGGCGCGCACTGGACCGAGCATGTCGGGTCCCACGGGCGGCAGAACGTGTCGCCGCCGCCGACCGGACCTGGCCACGTCCCGCAGGTGGCGCGCGCCACCGACAAGATAGTCCGCGACGTCGCCAAGGCCGGGGTGCAGACCGGCGGCGCCGTCGGCGGCGGCCACCTGATGAACGAGCCGGTGCTGGTGGTCAACCAGAAGGCCAAGCTCATCGAGATCAACAACGAGTACGCGGTCTACGACCAGCACGGCAACCAGGTCGGTGCGGTCCGCCAGGTCGGCCAGAACGCGCTGAAGAAGGCCGTGCGGCTGCTGAGCTCCTACGACCAGTTCATGACCCACAAGCTGCAGATCGTCGACATGAGCGGCAACGTGCTGCTGGCCCTGACCCGCCCGGCGAAGGTCATGAAGTCGCGGATCATCATCGAGGACGGCGCGGGACGTCCGGTCGGGGAGATCGCCCAACAGAACCTGTTCGGCAAGATCCGCTTCGAGATGGTCTCCGGTGGAGTGGTGCAGGGCTCGATCAACGCCGAGAACTGGCGCGCCTGGAACTTCAACGTCGCCGACGCCCAGGGCAACGAGGTCGCCCGGATCACCAAGACGTGGGAGGGCCTGGCCAAGACCATGTTCACCACGGCCGACAACTACGTCGTGCAGATCCACCGGCCGCTGCCTGACCCGTTGCGGAGCCTGGTCGTGGCCGCTGCCCTGTCGGTCGACACAGCGCTGAAGCAGGACCAGCGCGGCCTCGGCTGAGCACCTGGCCCGACAGGCTAGGACCGCACGACAACGGTGCCCACGGCGAGGTCGTGCAGACCCCGTCGGTCGCGGTCGAAGATCAGCGGGGGGATCGCGAGGCAGATCAGGCCCGAGCGGACCATCGCTCTGGGGATACCGAGCGGTCCCCCGTCGAGTCGCACCACGCGTACGCCCACGACCCGCTGGCCGA
>JBBSGC010000167.1:0-2743 GCA_038254525.1 Propionibacteriales bacterium
CGCGTCTACACCAGCGCCTACACCTGGAGCGACGAGCGGTGGCTGGCGACCCGCGCGGAGGGTGGCTGGCAAGCTCGTCCGATGAGCATCTACGAGCTGCACCTGGGCTCGTGGCGGCTCGGGCGCAGCTACCGTGACCTGACCGGTGAGCTGGTCGACTACGTCAGCGAGCTGGGATTCACCCACGTCGAGCTCATGCCGGTCATGGAGCATCCCTACGGCGGGTCTTGGGGCTACCACGTCACCAGCTACTACGCGCCGTCCGCCCGCCTCGGTGACCCCGACGACCTGCGAGCACTCGTCGACGCCCTGCACCAGGCCGGAATCGGGGTGATCGCCGACTGGGTGCCGGCGCACTTCGCGACCGACCCCTGGGCGCTGGCCCGCTTCGATGGCACACCGTTGTACGAGCACGCCGACCCACGCCGCGGTGAACACCCGGAGTGGGGCTCCTACATCTTCGACTACGGGCGTCGGGAGGTGCGCAACTTCCTGGTCGCCAACGCCCTCTACTGGCTCGAGGAGTTCCACGTCGACGCACTGCGCGTCGACGGTGTCGCCTCGATGCTCTACCTCGACTACTCCCGCAAGGACGGCGAGTGGGCGCCGAACGTCCACGGCGGGCGGGAGAACCTCGAGGCGGTCGCGTTCCTGCAGGAGATGAACGCGACCTGCTTCAAGCGGGTGCCGGGGATCACCACGATCGCCGAGGAGTCCACGTCGTGGCCCGGGGTCACCCGACCCACCCACCTCGGCGGGCTCGGCTTCGGGTTCAAGTGGGACATGGGCTGGATGCACGACTCGCTCGACTACCTAGCCCGTGACCCGGTGCACCGGTCGTACCACCACTCCCAGCTCACGTTCGCGATGATGTACGCCTACACCGAGAACTTCGTGCTGCCGCTGTCGCACGACGAGGTGGTGCACGGCAAGGGTTCCCTGCTGGCCAAGATGCCCGGCGACCCGTGGCGCAAGCTGGCCACCCTGCGGGCATATCTGGCCTACATGTGGGCGCATCCGGGCAAGCAGCTGGTCTTCATGGGGGTCGAGCTGGGGCAGGACGCGGAGTGGTCGGAGCAGCGGGGTCTCAACTGGGCTCTGCTCGAGAACCCGGACAACGCCGGGCTTTGGCGGCTGGTGCGCGACATCAACGGCCTGTACGCACGGACACCCGCGCTGTGGGCCCTCGACAGCGACCCGGCCGGCTTCGGGTGGATCGACGCCAACGACCCGGACAGCAATGTGTTCAGCTTCCTGCGGTGGGCTCCGGACGGTTCGGTCCTCGCCTGCGTGGCGAACTTCTCGGCGGTTCCGCACGAGGCGTACCGGCTGGGACTGCCGCACGCCGGTAGCTGGCGGGAGGTCATCAACACCGACGCCGACGTCTACGGCGGGTCCGGGGTCGGCAACCTCGGTTCGGTCAAGGCCAGCGAGGAGCCGTGGCACGGGCGAGCCGCGTCGGTGACCTTGCGGGTGCCTCCGCTCGGCACCGTCTGGCTCTCCCCCACCGGCTGAGGCGATGGAACTGCCGGAGCAGCCGACGCTGGTCGACGAGGACGTGGTCCTGCGCCCGTGGTCCGACGAGGACATCGAGCCGGCTCGGCTGCAGCACGACGACGAGATCGCCCGTTGGTTCGGGTTCCCGGCGATCGTGCCGACCGCCGAGCAGCAGGCAGCCGCGGTGCGTCGCTGGCGCGAGGCCTACGCCGACGACCGGCGGGTGGTGAACTTCCTTGTCGAGCACGCCGGCCAGGTGGCCGGCACCGTGGAGCTGCGGCAGGCGGGTGACGGCAGGGGCGAGCTGTCGTGGGCGCTCTATCCCGAGCACCGCGGCCGAGGGATCGCGACGACGGCGCTGCGGCTGCTCCTTGGCTATGCCTTCGACGAGCTCGGCCTGGCGCGCGTCGAGGCTTACGTCGAGCCGGCCAACACCGTCTCGTTGCGGGTTGCCGCCCGCGCCGGACTGCGCCGCGAGGGCGTGCTTCGCCGGCGGGAGACCACCGCAGGTGAGCGTCGTGACTATGTGCTGCTGGCCCGGCTGGCCGATGACCCGGAGCCGCACGCGCGCGCAGGTTTCATCCGCGTGCTCAACGCCGCCCTGCCGACCAAACGGGTCATCGCGCAGGGCCTGATCCGCGACCGCGACCAACGGGTGCTGCTGTGCGAGCTGACCTACAAGTCTGACTGGGACCTCCCCGGCGGCGTGGTCGAGCCGCATGAGTCACCGGCCACCGGGGTCTCCCGCGAGGTGCGCGAGGAGCTCGGCATCGAGCCGCGCCCTTGTGCGCTGCTGGCCGTCAACTGGCTGCCACCCTGGGACGGCTGGGACGACGCCTGCACGTTCGTGTTCGACCTCGGCGTCCACGATGCAAGCCTCGTGCAGGGGCTACGCCTGCAGCCGACGGAGATCCGCGCCGTCCACTGGTGCACCGCCGAGCAGGTCGAGACGCACAGCGCAGCCGCCACCGCTCGGCTCCTTCGTCGGCTGCGCCACCACACCGGCGGCGGCCCGCTCTACCTGGAGGACGGAGCTGACCCCGCCCGCCCCTAGGATCACCCCCACATGGAGGTCGGCCTGCTCGCTGCGGTTCTGGGCCTGAGCGTGGCACTGGCGCCCGGGCCCTCGCTGGCGTTGGCCTGTGCCAACACCCTGCGTGGTGGAGTGCGCGCCGGGATCTCGACCTCGGTCGCGGCGGCCCTGGCGGACCTCGCGATCGCGGTGGTCTCGGTAGTGATCCTGTTC
>JBBSGC010000168.1:0-2679 GCA_038254525.1 Propionibacteriales bacterium
CCTCGGTGCCCCGATCGGCTCGCTGCTCCTGGGCTCGGTCGACCGGATCGCCGAGGCGCGGGTCTGGCGCAAGCGGCTCGGCGGTGGCTGGCGGCAGGCCGGCGTGCTGGCCGCGGCGGGGTTGTATGCGCTGGACCACCACGTCGAGCGGCTCGCCGAGGACCACGAGCACGCCCGGCTGCTCGCCCGCGTCTGCGGCGTCGATCCCTCGACAGTCGACACCAACATCGTGGTCGTGCCGTGCAGGGACGCCGCTGCCGTGGTCGCCGCGGCCCGCGAGGCCGGCGTGCTGACCAGCGCCGTGGGTGCCTCGACGCTGCGGCTCGTGACCCACCTGGACGTTTCGGCACCCGAAGCGCGGCGGGCGGCCGCTGTGCTGGGGCCGCTGGTCACCTGACGCGGTGGCGGCGTGACCCCTCACAGCTGGCCGAGATGGAAGCGCCCCCCTTGGTCGTCGGTGCACTGGGCTGTGGTGCCGTACGGTCGCCGCTCCGGGTCGGTCGACGTGCCACCGGCCTCGCGCACCCGGGTGACCGCCGCGGCGATGTCATCGACCCGCCACATCGGCACGACCACTCCCGCGTGACCGCCGGGCATGCCGAACATCGGCACCGGGTCGTCGTCGCGCCAGTGGTCCTCGCTGGTGCCGCCGTCGAAGTCCCAGCCGAGAACCGTGCCGTAGAAGGCGTGTGCCCGGGCGCCGTCCTGAACCTCGTAGGTGATGTAGGACAGGTCGCCGTGCCGTCTCCCGGTCACGGCTGGGCGCGGCTGCGACGCCCGACCCTCATAGACCGAGAACCGCATCCCCTGGTCGTCGGCGCACATCGCGACCCGTCCGTACGGCTCCTCGGTCGGGTCCTCCGCACTGCCGCCGGCCGACCTGATCACCGCCACCGCCTCGTCGGTGGAGTCGACGACGTACGTGCAGAACAGCGTGGACTCGTCCTGCTCGCCCCACAGGCCCATCGGCATCGAGGCGCTCGTGATCTGGCGTCCCTGATCGGCGCTACCCGGCGCATACTCCCAGCCGAGCACTGCTCGGTAGAAGGTCGCCGCCATCGCTACGTCCGGAGTCCACCACGAGACGTAGCCCACGTCGCCGTGGCGGATCGGGTCGCCGACACCGCCCCCACCGGCGGGCGCGGGAATCGGGCCCTGCAGCCCCCATCGATGGCCGAACGGGTCGTACACCCAGGCGTTGCGGTGCCCGTAGCCGTCGTAGGGGTCGCGGTCACGTCGGCCACCCGTGGTCTCCACCCGGGCCAACGTGGCGTCGGTGTCGTCGACCGCGAGCATCAGGCTCACCGAGGCCTGCCCGGGCGTCGGCGCGACCACGCCGAGCTCCGGATGCGCGTCGGACAGGTACAGCACGCCGCCGCCCAGGCTGAGCTCGCTGTGCCCGATCCGACCGTCCGGCATCACGATCGGGTCGCCGACGAGCGAGGCACCGAACACCTCGACGTACCAGTCGATGGCGGCGCTGGCCCCGTCGACGGACAGGTAAGGGATGGCTGCCGGACGAGGCACCGGCTGGTCCACCGCCGCCGCAATGGTCTGTGGCAGGGACACGTCAGTCACAACGACTCCTTCGGGAAGCGACAGGGCGCGCTGCACCCGGTGGCGCAGGGCACGGGCAAAGGTGTCGTCGGGGGCGACTGGTGGGACGGACGTCACGAGGATGGTCAACGGATCGGACATCAGCGGACCTCCTTGCGGCTCGCCGGCGGCGGGTCGTCGGCGGGTTGGTCGCCCGGGTAGGCACGACGGAAAGCCCGGCGGGCGCGGACCAGCAGCGCCTCGGTGGCGTGCACGCTGCGCCCGACCAGCTCGGCCACGCGCGGCACCGGCAGGTCGTCGACGTAGCGCAGGGTGAGCACCAGCCGGTGCTGCGGAGCCAACCGGGACAAGGTGTCGAGGGCAACGATCCGGTCGAGCTGCTGGTCCCACGAGTCCTCGGTCTCTTCGCCGCTCGTGGTGACCGCCTTGAGCCTGGCCGACTCCCGTGCCTGCCGGCGCCAGTGGTCGGCCAGCTTGTGCCGCGCCACGCCGATCAGCCAGGCCCGGCTCAGCGTCGGTGGCTGTACCCGCCGCACCGCATCCACCGCGGCCAGGAACGTGTCCGCCGTGAGGTCCTCGGCCAGCGTGCGGTTCGTGCACCGCGACAGCAGGTAACCGTAGACATGCGGCAGCGCCTCGTCGTACAGGGCGACGAACGCGTCAAGGTCCGCCGCCGAGGCGGGCGCCGGCCCACTCATGTCCCCATAGTCGTACGCCGTGGTGCCACTCCGACGCCGGGTGGCGGGGAAACTTTGCCGGTCGCAGGCGCCGACCGCTCACTGGGTGAGGTGCGGGACCTGCGCCTCGACGTGGCGCCGCGGCGACAGCTCGACGACATACATCGCGCCCAGCACCAGCCCGCCTCCGATCACCATCCGCCAGCTCAGCGTCTCGGCGGTGAACACAACCGCGAACCCGGCAGCGAACACCGGCTCCATGGTCATCACGATCGCCGCCCGGGCGGCCGGCAGGTGGGCCTGGGCCCACGTCTGCGCCAACATGGCCAACGCTGCACAGACCACCGCCATGTAGAGCACGGCCGCCCAGTCGCCGAGGCGGTGCGGCAGCACGATCCCGTCGTGGACCGTAGGCAGCAGGCAGACGAACGCAACCACGATCATC
>JBBSGC010000169.1:0-2676 GCA_038254525.1 Propionibacteriales bacterium
GCCCAGACCAGCGCGCGTGGCTTCGGCAGCATCGTCCATGCGCTCGCCGCGGCGGTCCACACCGGCGAGGTAGACGCCGACATCGACGCGCTCGACGCCCACCTCGACCGGGTGTGGGGCGAGCTCGACTTCGCGGTGCCGTGGGCCGACCACTCCGAGCGGCAGGAGGCGCACGATGCGCTGGTCCGCTTCCTCGCCTGGCACGGCGGCCACCGGGGGCGCAGCGCGCTGGCCGCCGAGCACCCGTTCGCCGTGACCTTCACCGTCGCCGGCGAGGAGATCATGTTGCGGGGCTCGATGGACCGGGTGGAGCTGGACGCCGACGGTCGGGTCGTCGTCATCGACTTCAAGACCGGCAAGTCACAGCCGAGCCACGAGGAGCTTGCCGCCCACCCGCAGCTCGGTGCCTACCAGCTGGCGGTCCTTCATGGAGCCGCCGATGACCTGGTGGCAGCGCCGGTCCAGCTCGGCGGTGCCGAGCTGGTGCAGCTGCGCAAGCAGTGCCGGGGCGGTGCGGTGAAGGTCCAGCGCCAGGAGCCGCTGGCCGGCGACCTTCCACTGGCCGAGTCGCAGCTGGTAGCGGCGGCCAGGTCCATCCGGTCCGAGGACTTCGCCGCGACCACGGGCCCCCACTGCGGCTACTGCGAGTTCGCCACGTGCTGCCCCGCGCAGCTGGCCGGGCTCTCCATCCTTTCCGCCGGTGTGTCACCGCCAGCGAGGAGCAGCGATGGGTGAGCGGCTGCTCCGTGACGAGCAGCACCTGTGCCGGGTGCTGCACACGCCGTTCAGCGATGAACAGCTGGCGGTGGTGACCGCACCACTCGAGCCGGGTGTCGTGGTGGCCGGAGCCGGCAGCGGCAAGACCGCGGTGATGACCGCACGCGTGGTCTGGCTGGTCGGCACCGGCCAGGTCGACCCGTCCTCGGTGCTCGGTCTGACGTTCACCAACAAGGCGGCCGCCGAGCTCGGTGCTCGGGTGCGCGCGGCGTTGCGCGAGCTGGCCGTGGACGCCTACGGCCCGCAACGGCTCGAGACGCGGCTGGAGGAGCATGGCGAGCCGACGGTTTCGACCTATCACGCGTACGCGGGGGCGTTGATCGCCGAGCACGGGCTGCGGCTCGGCATCGAGCCCGACCTGCGCGTCGTCACCGATGCCTCGCGCTACCAGCTCGCCGCGCGCGTCGTCGCGTCGTCGCCGGCCACCCCGCGGCGGTTGAGCAACCACCTGCCGACGGTCATCAACGACCTGCTCGCACTCGATGCGCAGCTGCGCGACCACCTCGTCGACGTCGCGCGGGTGCGGCAGTTCGATGCCGAGTTCGCGGCTCGGCTGGGGCGGGAGAAGCCGCTGGCCAAGGTGCTGGAGGCGCTCGAGAGGACGCGGGCCCGGGAGGAGCTGCTCGACCTCGTCGAGGAGCTCCGGGCCGCCAAGGCGGACGCCGGCTTGATGGAGTTCTCCGACGCGATGGCCGCCGGGGCCAGGTTGGCCATCGAGTGCCCGGACGTGTCGGCCGCTGAGCGCGCCCGGTTCGGCGTCGTCCTGCTCGACGAGTACCAGGACACGTCCGTCTCGCAGCGACGGATGCTGCAGGGCCTGTTCAGTGGGACCACCGCATTGGACGGCCTGGGGCATCCGGTCACCGCCGTCGGCGACCCCTGCCAGGCGATCTACGGCTGGCGAGGCGCCTCGGTCGACAACATCGACCAGTTCCCCGGGCACTTCCCTCGAGCTGACCGGACGCCGGCCACCCGACATCACCTGACCGTCAACCGACGCTGCGACGTGCGCATCCTGCAGGCCGCCAACGAACTCGCCGCCCCGCTCTACGCCCTGCACGCCGGAGCAGAGCCGCTGCGGCCGCGCGCCGGCGCGGCGTCCGGTCGCATCCGGCTCGCGCTGCACGAGTCGGTGGCGGACGAGGTCGGCTGGATCCCCGGTGAGGTGAGCCGGATCAGGTCCGCGCTCGAGGGCGGCGACCAGCCGGTCTCGTGGGCGGACATCGCGGTGCTCGTCCGCGACCGCAACGAGTTGGCCGACGTGGCCGGCGGCCTGCGCTCCGCGGGGATCCCGGCCGAGGTGGTCGGCCTGTCCGGACTGCTCGTCCAGCCGGAGGTCGGCGAGGTTCTGGCGACGTTGCGGGTGGTGTCGGACCTGACCGCCAACGCGGCCGTGCTGCGGCTGCTGACGGGTCCGCGATGGCGCATCGGCGTCCGCGACCTGGCCCTGCTCGGTGAGCGGTCGCACGACCTGGTCCGCGGTGACCGCACGCCGGGTGCCGGGCTGACCGGTGCGCTCGACGCTGCCGTACGTGGGGTGGACCTCACCGACGTCGAGTCGCTGTCCGACGCCCTCGCCGATCCCGGCGCCAAGGCGTACTCCGAGGCGGCCCGCGAGCGTTTCGCTCGCCTGTCGGCCGAGCTGACCGGCCTGCGTCGACACGCCGGGGACCCGCTGACCGACTTCGTGCGCCGCGTCGTCGACGTGCTGGGTCTCGACGTGGAGCTGGCGGCCGCGGCCCCGGGGCCTGGGGCGGACCAGGCGTGCGACAACCTGGCCCTGCTGCTGGACACCGTCGCCGAGTTCGCCGTGCAGGACCCGTTCGCCTCGGTGCACGGGCTGCTGGCCTACCTCGATGCGGAGGCGGAGTTCGGCGCCGGGCTCAACGTGGCGGAGCC
>JBBSGC010000170.1:0-2642 GCA_038254525.1 Propionibacteriales bacterium
CTGCCCGATGCCCGGTCGGTTCCGTCAGCGCGCACGGGCGACCCGGCCTTCGTCCCACACCGGATGGTCCGACTCGTACACCGACCCGTCGGCGCCGAAGACCAGGAACCGGTCGAAACCGCGAGCGAACCACCGGTCGTGGCTGACGGCCACCACCGTGCCCTCGAAGCGTTCAAGCCCGGCCTCGAGCGCCTCTGCGGACTGCACGTCGAGGTTGTCGGTGGGCTCATCGAGCAGCAGCAGCGTCGCGCCTGACAGCTCCAGCAGCAGGATCTGGAAGCGCGCCTGCTGACCGCCCGACAGCGACTCGAAGCGCTGCTCGGCCGCGCCGGCGAGCTCGTAGCGGTCCAGCGCCCTCGACGCTTGCTCCCGCGGCATCCCGTCGCGGTGCTCGTCGCCGCGGTGCAGGACCTCCAGCAAGGTCCGGCCGACGAGCTCGGGATGAGTGTGGGTCTGCACGAACCAGCCGGGCCGGACCCGGGCACCTAACCGGGCGCGGCCCGTGTGGCGGACCGCGGCGATGTCGACGTCCTCGACCGGCCGGTGCCCGACCTCGGGGTCCGTGCCACCCGCGGCCAGCAGCCGCAGGAAGTGGGACTTGCCCGAACCGTTGGAGCCGAGCACGGCCACCCGCTCGGCGTACCAGACCTCCAGGTCGAACGGCTGCATCAAGCCGGTGAGCTCGAGCTGCTCGCAGATCACCGCGCGCTTGCCGGTGCGGCCCCCGCGCAGCCGCATGCTCACGTGCTGCTCCAGCGGGACGGTCTCCGGCGGGCCGGCGTCCTCGAAGCGGCGCAGGCGCGTCTGAGCCGCCTGGTAGCGCGCGGCCATGTCGGAGTTGTAGGCGGCCTTCTGCTTGTACATCAACACCAGCGCCTTGAGCTTTGCGTGGTCCTCGTCCCACCGGCGCCGCTGCTCCTCGAGGCGCTCGAACCGCTCACGGCGGGCATCGTGGTAGCCGGCGAACCCCCCTGGATGCATCCAGGCCCCGTTGCCGGCCGGCCGCAGCTCGATCGTCACCACTCGGGTGGCGGTGTTGGCCAGCAGCTCGCGGTCGTGGCTGACGTAGAGGATCGTCTTGGCCGACGCCGACAACCGCTCCTCGAGCCACCGCTTGCCGGGCACGTCGAGGAAGTTGTCCGGCTCGTCGAGCAGCAGCACCTCGTCGGTGCCGCGCAGCAAGGCCTCGAGCACCAGTCGCTTCTGTTCACCCCCCGACAGTGATCCGAGGTCGCGGTGCCGGGCCCGTTCGTACGGCACGCCCAGGCCGGCGATGCAGCAGGTGTCCCACAGCACCTCAGCGCCGTAGCCTCCGGCGTCGGCGTACTCGGCCAACGCACCGGCGTAGCGCAGCTGCGTTTTCTCGTCGTCGGACTCCATCAGCGCGAGCTCGACGGTGTCGACGTCGTTGGCCGCCGCTCGTACCCGTGGTGGCGCCACCGACAGCAGCAGGTCTCGGACGGTCCAGTCGTCGTGGCCTTGGGTGACCAGTTGCCGCATGACGCCGAGGCCGCCGCTGCGCACGACAGTGCCGGCGTGCGGTTTGAGGTCGGCGGTGATGATCCGCAGCAACGTGGTCTTGCCGGCGCCGTTGGCCCCGACCAGCGCCACCTTCGCAGCCTCGCCGACGCGGAACGACACGTCGTCGAGCAGCACCCGGCCGTCGGGCAGCTCGAACCGGATCCCGGACAGCTCGAGGTGACCCACGAGGGTCGATTCTGACCTACCGCCGGCGAGCCGGACGAGTGGTTATCGCAGCGGCGCCAGCTGGCTCTCAGCGGCCGTGGCCAGGACCGACCCAGCCGGCCACCGTCTGAGCCAGCGCGGTGGGCCGGAAGCCGTGGGCGGTGTAGGCGCCCAGCAGGTCCCAGCCGTGGCCGGCATCCTCGACGACGAAGCGCTTCGTCCGGCTGGGCACCAGCGAGAGCAGCATGCGGAACTGCGGAACGGTCGCGTCCGTGTCGTTGCCGGCCAGCGCCAGCAGCGTCGGCATGGTCAGCCGCGGCATGGCCTTTCGGAGGTTGTAGGACGGCCAGGTCACCGGCCCCGACAGGTCGACCACCGCGTCCACGCGCGGTCGGATCGTGGACGCCGCGACGCTGGCCATGGTGCCGCCGAGCGAGGCCCCGACCAGTGAGAGGTCGGTGCTGCCGTGCGCGCGCGCCCAGTCGACAGCCAGCGCCAACTGGGCCGGCTGGTCGTAGTAGAAGTCGTTGTCGAAGCTGCACGCCGAGCCCCCGTGACCGCAGAAGTCGACGAGCACCGAGCGCACGCCATGGTTCTTCGCCAGCCAGTCGGCGAAGGGCCAGAAACCGCACAGTCCCTCGGCATCGGTCTGGTGCGCGAACACCGCAGTCACCGGACCGTGCCCGACCACGAGCGCCGCGAGCCGGTCGCCGTCGGGACCGTGCAGAGTGATCCACCGAGCCGGGTCGTCCGGCCCGCCGCAGCGTTTCTGCACACTGCCGCCAGCGGGGGTCGGCGCGGTTGGCGTGGGCGCGGACGGTGTGCCGCTGTTCGACGGTACGGTCGCCGCGCTCGTGGTCGGCGGGCTCGGCGTCGTGCCGGAGACCGGGGCATCGTTCGAACAGCCGGCGAGCAGCAGGCAGCAGCCGGCGAGCGCGAGGTATGTCAATCTTGAC
>JBBSGC010000171.1:0-2588 GCA_038254525.1 Propionibacteriales bacterium
GACGCCGACGGCAAGCGGCGCATGCAGCAGATCGACGTCGAGCGGGGGCAGGAGTTCCGCAAGTGCATCGAGTGCTTCCTGTGCCAGAACACCTGCCACGTCGTGCGTGACCACGAGGACAACAAGCCGGCCTTCGCCGGCCCCCGCTTCTTCCTGCGCTACGCCGAGCTCGACATGCACCCGCTGGACACCCATGACCGGCGCAAGCTCGCCCAGGCTGCCGCCGGGCTGGGCATGTGCAACATCACCAAGTGCTGCACGGAAGTGTGCCCGGAAGGGATCCGGATCACCGACAACGCGATCATCCCGATGAAGGAGCGCGTCGTGGACCGCAAGTACGACCCGCTGGTCTGGCTGGGCAGCAAGATCCGGCGCCGCGATCCCCGCGACGAGGTCTGATCGGGAACTCGGTAGTCGCTGCGGACATAGGTAGGGCAGCGAGGCCGAGGAGGAGCCATGACCGCGGACGTCCTGCCGCCCGACGAGCAGCTTGCTGCTGAGATCCGGGCCGGCAGCAGCGCGGCGTTCGGCGAGCTGTTCGAGCGGCACGGCGACGCGGTCTACAGCTACTGCTTCCGCCGTACTGCTTCGTGGGACCTCGCCCAGGACTTCACGTCGGTGGTGTTCCTCGAGGCGTGGCGCGGCCACCAGCGGCTGCACGTGCACCACGGGTCGGCCCTGCCCTGGCTCTACGGCATAGCGACCAACGTGTGTCGCAACGCCCGTCGAAGCTCTTACCGGGCCCGCCGGGCGCTTTCGCGCCTGCCGCAGGAGCACCGCAGCGACGACCACGCCGACGAGGTGGCCGGCCGGGTCGACGACCAGCGGCGCATGCGTGAGGTCCTCGATGTGATCGCCACCCTGCCGGCCGCCCAGCGCGACGTCGTGTCGCTGGTCGTGTGGGAGGGGCTCGACTACGCCGCAGCGGCGGCGGCACTCGACGTACCCGTCGGGACCGTGCGCTCACGGCTGGCCCGCGCCCGTTCTCGGCTGACTGATGCCTTTGCCACCACCTCGATCCAGGAGCAGCGATGAACGACCTGATGCCACCGCCCCGACGTCCACTGTCCAGCCACGACCGGCAACGCATCCGCGCGCTGCTGCAGGACCAGGTGAGCGACGAGCGGTCGATGCACCGTTCGACCCTGCCACTGCTGGTCGCGGCGACCGTGGCGACCATCGCGGTGGGCGGGTACGCCGTGGCGTCCGCCCTCGACGGCGGCGGTGCCGGATCTGGTGGCATCGCCCCGGCGGACGGCGCGACACCCAGCACGGCATCGACCACCGTGACGCCGGCGCCGCCCCCGCCGACGCCGGTCCGGCCGTCGGTGACCCGGCCGGGGGTGCCCCGGCCGTCGGTGGTCCGGCCGTCGGTGACCCGGCCGGAAGTGCCCCGGCCGTCGGTGGTCCGGCCAACGCCGGTGCGGCCGAGGTCGCCGCGCCCGAAGCCCACGTACGCGCCGCCCGGAACCGCTCCCCCGACCCGCCCGGTGGCGCCCACCCGGCCAAGGCAGCTGGTTCCGCCGCCGGTTGCTCCACAGACTGTCTCGAGTCCTGCCGAGGCCTACCAGCAGTGCTTCGCCCAGGTGCGGGGGCGCGCGGGTGGCGGCGAACCAACCGGGCACCTACGCGGTCGGGTGCTCGCCTCGGCCCCGGACGCAACCACGGTCGTCGTGAGCGACGGGGTTCACGCCTGGGCGTGCAACGTCGCGCCGGACCGGGCGGTCTCGCGACCGGTGGCCGATGCCGCGCCACAAAGTGTGGACGCCTCCACCTTCGCCTTCGCGCTGAACGCGGCCAGCAACTACGGCGCCGGTCGAGGAGACCTGGCCTGGGCCGGTGGCGTGTTGCCACCAGGCGCGACCGCGCTGACCTTCACCTTCCCGGACGGTCACGTCGAGCCCGCGGTCGTCAGCGACGGTTACTGGGTGGTGCAGTACCTCTCTACGACGTCGTGGTCCGGCAACCTGAACACGACCGGGCCGGTTCTGGTCGAGATCGCGGACGGGACCGGCGGCTCCTCGACGGTGCGCGTGCCACTTGGGGCGCAGACGGTCTGCAACCAGGTCTCGCACGGCTGCTGAGACGCCGCTGCCGGCCGAATGACGGGAAACCACCCACCGGCCGCGGCCGACGTGGTGACCTTCCCGTCTTTCGGCGCGCGTCTGCGGGCGCCGGGGGGCTTAGCGGCCAGGCGTCAGCGGGTGGGGGCTCAGCCGAGCAGCTGGTGCTCGAAGCACCAACGCCACGCCTCACCGGTCTCGAAGCTGCGGATCACCGGGTGGGCGGTGGCCTGCCAGTGCGCGTCGGCGTGCTGGCGCGGCGATGAGTCGCAGCAGCCTACGTGGCCGCAGATCATGCACTCGCGCAGGTGCAGCCACTCGTCGCCGTCACGAAGGCACTCCTCGCAGCCGGTCGGGGTGCGGGGTCGGGGCACCGTCTCGTACTCCCGCAGGTGCGGGCAGCCGTCGTGGTGCACCGGGGCGCGCAGGTCGGTGTCGCGGTCCTCGGAGCTGTAGGCCATCGAGCGGTCCAGCACGGTCTCCTCGATGTCGAGCGCCTCGAGCACGCCGCCCAGCACCGACTGA
>JBBSGC010000172.1:0-2540 GCA_038254525.1 Propionibacteriales bacterium
CGATGTGGTGGCCTACGGGGACGGCGAGCGGTTGGGGTCACTGCCGCTCACGGTCACCGCTCGGCCGGGCGCCCTGCGCGTGTACGCACCGGCCGTCGAGGAGGCTGACCACGTAGCCTGACGCCCATGACCTCACCGGCCGAGCGGTTCTCGCGGTCGCGGGCCGACCGGGAGCATCCGGTCTTCGCGGAGTTCCGCGGACTTTACGACTTCACGCTCGACGACTTCCAGGTCAGTGCGTGCAAGAGCGTGGAGGACGGCCACGGCGTGCTGGTCGCTGCGCCGACTGGATCGGGCAAGACGCTCGTAGGCGAGTTCGCGGTCCACCTCGCCCTGCAGAGCGGGCGAAAGTGCTTCTACACCACGCCGATCAAGGCGCTGTCCAACCAGAAGTACGCCGACCTGGTGCGCCGCTACGGGGCCGGGCAGGTGGGGCTGCTCACCGGCGACAACACCATCAACGGCGACGCGCCGGTCGTGGTGATGACCACCGAGGTGCTGCGCAACATGCTGTACGCGGGCTCGACGGCCCTGACCGGCCTGGGCTTCGTGGTGATGGATGAGGTCCATTACCTCGCCGACCGTTTCCGCGGCGCGGTGTGGGAGGAGGTCATCATCCACCTGCCTGACTCGGTGTCGGTGGTCTCCTTGTCGGCGACGGTGTCCAACGCCGAGGAGTTCGGCGACTGGCTGCGCCAGGTGCGGGGCAACACCTCGATCGTGGTCGAGGAACGCCGGCCGGTGCCCTTGTTCCAGCACGTGCTGGTCGGCCGGCAGCTGCTCGACCTGTTCGCCTCCGACGGCGGCGACGGCGCACGCGTGAACCCCGAGCTGGAGCGGATCGCCCGGGAGGACCTACGGGCGGCGCGGGTGGGAAGAGGCGCCGGTGGCCGACCGGGCGGCCGTCGTGGCCGGAGTCATGAGCCGGGGCGCGGCGACACCTACGCCGCCGCCCGGCACCGCTCCCGGCACTGGACGCCAAGTCGCGTCGATGTCGTCGACCGTCTCGACCGCAGCGCGCTCCTCCCGGCGATCGTCTTCGTCTTCAGCCGCGCCGGCTGCGCCGCCGCGGTCACGCAGTGCCTGGCGTCCAACCTGCGGCTGACTGCGCCGGAGGAGGAGCGGGAGGTCCGGGCGTACGTCGACGAGGTGTGCGCCGGCATCCCGGACGAGGACCTGCACGTGCTCGGCTACCACGACTTCCTCGAGGCGCTGGCCCGGGGAGTCGCCAGCCATCACGCCGGGCTGCTGCCGACGTTCAAGGAGTGCGTCGAGGTGCTCTTCAGCCGTGGACTGATCAAGGTGGTCTTCGCCACTGAGACGCTGGCCCTCGGGATCAACATGCCCGCCCGCTCGGTCGTTATCGAGAAGCTCAGCAAGTGGAACGGCGAGACCCACGCCGACGTGACTCCGGGGGAGTACACCCAGCTGACCGGGCGCGCCGGGCGACGCGGGATCGACGTGGAGGGACACGGCGTCGTGCTGTGGCAGCCAAGTCTTGACCCGCGGCACGTGGCCGGCCTGGCGTCCACGCGCACCTATCCGCTGCGGTCGTCGTTCCGCCCGTCCTACAACATGGCGGTCAACCTGGTGGAGATCGAGGGGCGCGCGCGTTCGCGAACGCTGCTCGAGTCGTCGTTCGCCCAGTTCCAGGCCGATCGAGGCGTGGTGGGGCTGGCCCGCGAGCTGCGCCGGGCCGAGGAGGCGCTGGCTGGCTACCGGGAGGCCGTGGAGTGCGACCGCGGGAGCTTCATGGACTATGCGCGGCTGCGCCGGCAGGTGTCGGACGTCGAGTCCGGACAGGCCCGCCGCCACCGGGCCGACACCCGGGAGAGCGTCGTGGAGTCGCTGGAGGTGCTGCGCCCAGGTGACGTGATCGACGTGCCGGCCGGTCGGTGGGCGGGCACCGCGGTCGTGATCGATCCCGGCATGCACGGCGAGCGGGAGGGGCCGCGCCCGCTGGTGCTCACCGTCGACCGGCACGCCCGCCGGCTCTCGCTGGTCGACTTCCCGACCCCGGTGGCCGCGCGCGGCCGGTTGCGGGTGCCGCGGACGTTCAGCGCCCGTAGTCCACAGGCCCGTCGCGACCTCGCCTCGGCGCTTCGGACCCGGGAGCAGCAGCTGCCGCGTGCGGATCTGCCGGCACAGGGTCGCGCGCCAGTGCCGGCCGGCCGGGTCGATCCCGAGGTCGAGCAGCTGAGGCGGCTGCTGCGTGAGCACCCGTGCCACGGCTGTCCCGACCGGGAGGACCACGCTCGGTGGGCGGAGCGCTTTCTCAAGCTGGAGCGCGACACCGAGGGCCTGCGCCGGCGGATCGAGCAGCGGACCAGCTCGATCGCCCGGCAGTTCGACCGGGTCTGCGAGGTGCTGGACGTCCTCGGCTATCTCGACGGCGATGAGGTGACGCCGGCCGGGCGGCGCCTGAGCCGGCTCTACAGCGAGCTGGACCTGGTCGCGGCGGAGTGCCTTCGCGAGCGGGTCTGGGACGAGCTGGACCCGGCGGAGCTCGCCGCGTGCCTGTCCGGTCTGGTCTACGAGAC
>JBBSGC010000173.1:0-2519 GCA_038254525.1 Propionibacteriales bacterium
ACGTCGCACTACCTGCTCGGACTGACCAGCCCGCTGGCCGACAATGTCTCCGCCAACGGCGTGGGGCTGGTGCTGGGCACCGGGTTCCGGTTCTGGGCCTATCGGCGGTGGGTCTTCCGAGCTCCCTGACGGACGGACGTGCGTGCGGCGGGCGTACGTGCGGCGCCTGCGGTCGGAAACTCACGGATCGGCGGTCGGAAACTCACGGATCGGCGTCGGGGCGGTCGTGTTGGGCGCGGAGCACCAGGTCCGACAGCCGGCGGTGGACCTCCTCGACGTGCGGCACGTCGGGCAGCCGCAGGCCAGCCTGCTCGCTGGCGTCGGAGACAACCAGCGTCCCGCAGCCGAGCAGCCGGTCCAACAGACCCTTCTCGAACGACACGTCGTTGACCCGGAGCAGCGGGATGACCCGACCGGAGCGGGTGAACACGCCCCGCTGCTGGATCAGCCGCCGGTTCGTCAACGTGGACGTCGAGCTCAGCCAGCGCAAGAACGGCGCGACCGCGCCGGTCAGGACGACCGCGAGCGCCACCGCGAGGATTGCCCAGCCGAGCCACCGGCCGGTGGAACCACCGGGTCGCACGCCCAGCAGGAACCCCGAAACCGCACAGGTGACGACCAGGATCAACCCTGGCCAGACGAGCGCCTTGGCGTGCGTGCGCACGCTCAGGACCACCCGTTCGCCCTCGATGAGCCGCTTGCTCGAGACGGCCATGCGCCGATCGTGTCATGGTCCCGGCAGCAGGTGTAGGACATCACCGGCGCCCACTGCCTGGACCCCGGTGCGTGTGGAGACCAACAGCCGGCCGGAGCCGTCGATGCCGGTGGCCTGCCCTCGCAGCGTGCTGCCGTCGGGCAGCTGCACGCTCACCGGTTGCCCGAGGGTGGCGCAGCGGCCGACGTACGTCTCGCGCAGCGGCTCGGTGGCGGCTCCGGCCGCCCGCCAGGCCAGGTAGCGCTCACCGAGCTCGATGAGCACGGCGGTCAGCAGCTCGCCCCGGTCCAGCGTCGGCGCCTCCAGGATCGCCAGGGACGTCGCCTGCGGCGCGGGCAGGTCGGCGACGGCGAGGCCCACGTTGACCCCGAAGCCGACGACCGCTGCCGGCCCGCTCGGCCCGTCGACGCGTTCGACGAGCACACCGGCCAGCTTGCGGCCCGCGACGAGCACGTCGTTGGGCCACTTCAGCTCGGCGGCGACGCCGGCGCTGCGCCGCAGGCCCTCGGCGAGCGCCACTCCGGTGAGCAGCGGCAGCCACGGCCAGCGCGCCGCAGCAACCGCGTCGGGCCGCAGCAGCACCGAGACAGCCAGTCCCGAGCCGGCCGGGGTCTCCCACGTCCGCCCGAGGCGCCCACGTCCGGCGCGCTGGTGGTTCGCGACGAGCACCAGCCCCTCCGCGGCCCCGGCGCGGACCGCGTCGGCGACGTCGGCGTTGGTGCTCCCGGTCGAGGGGACCACCTGGACCCGCGTCCACGGCTGGCCCTGGCCGAGCAGCGCCCGTGCGAGCCGGTCGCCGTCCAGGTCCGCCACCATCGCCGCAACGTAACGCCAGGCGGTGCAGGGCCGACGCGTCGGTACTGTGACGCCCGTGAGCGAACCCGCAGCCGCAACCTCACCGGCCGAGCAGGTCGTCGACGCCGCGCCACCGGCGGACCCGTCGGTCGACATCCACACCACCGCCGGCAAGCTGGCCGACCTGGACCGGCGGCTCGACGAGGCGGTCCACGCCGGATCGGCGCGAGCCATCGAGAAGCAGCACGCCCGCGGCAAGTTGACGGCCCGCGAGCGCGTGGAGGCGCTGCTCGACGAGGGCTCGTTCGTCGAGGTCGACGAGCTGGCCCGGCACCGCAGCACGGCCTTCGGGCTGCAGGAGCGCCGTCCGTACGGCGACGGCGTCGTCACCGGCTACGGCACCGTCGACGGCCGCATGGTTGCGGTGTTCTCCCAGGACTTCACGATCTTCGGCGGCAGCCTGGGCGAGGTCTACGGCGAGAAGATCTGCAAGGTCATGGACCTGGCCATGAAGACCGGCTGTCCGGTCGTCGGCATCAACGAGGGCGCGGGGGCCCGCATCCAGGAGGGTGTGGTCTCCCTCGGCCTGTACGGCGAGATCTTCCGCCGCAACGTGCATGCCTCCGGCGTCATCCCGCAGATCTCGCTGATCATGGGGGCCTGCGCCGGCGGGCACGTGTACTCACCGGCCGTTACCGACTTCACGGTGATGGTCGACCAGACCTCCCACATGTTCATCACCGGCCCGGACGTGATCAAGACCGTCACCGGCGAGGACGTGACGATGGAGGAGCTCGGCGGCGCCCGGACCCACAACACCCGCTCGGGAAACGCGCACTACATGGGCTCCGACGAGGCGGACGCCCTGGACTACGTCAAGGCGCTGCTCGGCTACCTGCCCAGCAACAACCTCGACGAGCCGCCCGTCTACGAGGAGCCGGCCGAGCCGGGAGTCACCGAAGGCGACCGGACGCTCGACACGCTGGTCCCCGACTCGCCGAACCAGCCC
>JBBSGC010000174.1:0-2475 GCA_038254525.1 Propionibacteriales bacterium
CGGTCCGTCCACCGGCCGCACGACGAGGGTGCTGTCGGCGAGCAGGTGCCGGCGCGCCGACACCTCGACCGATGCGACCCGGTCCCACGGCAGGCCGGTCCAGCTGCGTCCCGAACGCACGCGCACGCCCTGGAGGTCGGCAACCAGCCGAGGCGTGCGAGCCTCGCGCCAGCCGAGGACATTGGCCACGCAGACCGCGCCCAGCCCCACAACTGTCAGCGCCACCACTAGCAGCCACGGCAGCGCCGGACCGCCGGCACCGAGCCGCCCGGCGTATGCAGCGGCGGTAGCGCCTGCGGCGACGGCGACCGCGAGGTGCCAGCCGGGACGGCCCTGGATCACGATGGTGTCGTCCGGCGGGGGCGGCGCCACCCCATCGATCAGCTCCAGCCCGACGTCCTCTCCGATCACGGGAAGCGACCGCTCCCTGGCCCACGCGTACTTCATCCCGGCTCCCCCGAAAGACCTGCCACGACCTCGTCGAGGTCGTCGGGCTTGACCAACACGTCACGCGCCTTGGAGCCCTCGCTGGGGCCGACCACGCCCCGCGACTCCAAGATGTCCATCAGCCGGCCGGCCTTTGCGAAGCCGACGCGAAGCTTGCGTTGCAGCATCGACGTGGAGCCGAACTGGGTGGCCACCACCAGCTCGACGGCCTGCACCACCAGGTCCAGGTCGTCGCCGATCTCGTCGTCGAGCTCCCGCTTCGCCTGCTGGGGGACGGTGACGTCGTCCCGGTAGACCGGTTGGAGCTGCTCCTTGCAGTGCTTGACCACGGCGTGAATCTCCGGCTCGGTGACCCACGCACCTTGCATGCGCATCGCCTTGCTGGTCCCCATCGGTAGGAAGAGGCCGTCGCCCTGCCCGACGAGCTTCTCGGCCCCGGGCTGGTCGAGGATCACCCGGCTGTCGGCCAGCGACGAAGTGGCGAAGGCCAGCCGGCTCGGCACGTTGGCCTTGATCAGCCCGGTGACCACGTCGACGCTGGGACGCTGGGTTGCCAGCACCAGGTGGATGCCGGCGGCCCGGGCCAGCTGGGTGATCCGGACGACGGCGTCCTCGACGTCCCGGGGCGCCACCATCATCAGGTCGGCCAGCTCGTCGACGACGACCAGCAGGTAGGGATAGGGCGTGACGACGCGTTCGCTGCCAGGTGGCACCTTGACCCGGCCGGCGCGCACCGCCTTGTTGAAGTCGTCGAGATGCCGGAAGCCGAACCGCGCCAGGTCGTCGTAACGCAGGTCCATCTCGCGGACCACCCAGGCGAGCGCCTCGGCCGCCTTCTTCGGGCTGGTGATGATCGGCGTGATCAGGTGCGGTATTCCCTCGTACGCGGTGAGCTCGACCCGCTTGGGGTCCACCATGATCATGCGAACCTCGTCGGGCGTCGCACGCATCAGCACCGAGGCGATCACCGAGTTGATGAAGCTCGACTTGCCGGAGCCAGTGGCGCCGGCGACCAGCAGGTGCGGCATCTTCGCCAGGTTGGCGACGACGAAGCCGCCCTCGACGTCCTTGCCGAGGCCGACGACCATCGGGTGGTGGTCGCCACGCGCGGTCGGCGACCGGAGCACGTCACCGAGGGAGACCATCTCCTTGTCGACATTGGGGATCTCGATGCCGATCGCGGACTTGCCGGGGATCGGGGAGAGGATGCGCACGTCCGCGCTCGCCACCGCGTAGGCGATGTTCCGGCCCAGTGCGGTGACCTTCTCGACCTTGACCGCGGTCCCGAGCTCGACCTCGTAGCGGGTGACGGTCGGGCCGCGCGTGTAGCCGGTGACCTGCGCATCGATGTCGAACTGCTCGAGCACCTCGGTCAGTGCCCCGACCACGGCGTCCGAGGCCGCCGAGCGCGCCTTGTGGGGACTGCCCTGCCGCAGCACGTCGTTGGGCGGCAGCGAGTAGAAGACGTCGCCCGACAGCGCGAGCTGCTCGGCCCGGGCGGGCAGCGGCGTGTGCGGCGGCGGCTCGGCCGGCCCGTCAGCACCGGCGCCGGAAGTGGCGGGCGCACCCGCCGGGCCCGGCAGGTCCGCATCCCCGGCGGCCGGCGGCACCGGCTGCCCGCCGATCAAAGGGCTGTCATACGGCTCCTGGGCGGTGTGGTCGTCGACAAGCACCGCGACCCGCCGGCGCGGCCGGCTGCGGCGCAATAGGGGCGGGTTCGCCGCGAGGTCGGGGTCGGTGTCGGTGTCGGCAGCCGACTCGGCCGGCTTGCGGTGCAGAAGTGTCCGCAGCCGCTGGGGCACGGCGTGCACGGGGGTGGCCGTCACCACCAGCACTCCGAAGACGGCGAGCAGCACGAGCAGCGGGATCGCGACCAGGTTTGTGCGAAACAGGCCCACCACCAGCGCCGACGCCAGGTAGCCGACCGCGCCGCCGGCCTCGCGCATCGCCGCGCTGCCGTCGGCCGGGCGCGGCAGGCCGTGGGCGATGTGCACCAGGCCCAGCACGCCGAAGGTCATCGCGCCCCAC
>JBBSGC010000175.1:0-2362 GCA_038254525.1 Propionibacteriales bacterium
CCCGCCCCACCAAGGGCGCGGCGACCGCTTGTCCGGTGGAGAGCCCACCGGTACGGCCCAGCACGCGGACCGCCCGCCACAACGTCAACGGATGGGTCTTGCCCTTGACTACATGGGACCCGGCGGGCGCGAACTCCACGCTGTCCCGCGCCGCCGACCTGGTCACCTCATCGACCCACACCTGGCCTGCCTGCGCTGCTGACTGCACTCGGGCTGCGGTGTTGACCCGGTCCCCGGTTACCAGGCCCTCGCCTTCGGCGGCCCAGGCGGCAACCTCACCGGTCACCACCCCGGCCCGCGCCACCAGGTCGATCTCCCGCGACGCGCCGAAAGCTTGCACCCCCGCGACGACCTCCAGCCCCGCCCGCACCGCTCGGCGTGCGTCATCGGCGTGCGCCGCCTATGCACCGAACACCGCCATCACCGCATCGCCGATGAACTTCTCGACCCTCCCACCGTGCGCAGCCACGACCGACCGCGCCACCTCGAAGTAACCCGACAGCGCCTCCCGCACATCCGCCGGATCGCGGTCCTCCGACCAGGTGGTGAAACCCACCAGGTCCACGAACAGCACCGACACCCACCGCAGACCCAGCGGCCCGGCGGCACATCTCGGGACGCTCTGCACCCTCGGATGAGTCGTCGGCGTCGGGATCGAAGCAGGCAACGCTGCACCGCAGGAGGCGCAGAAGCGTTTCCCCGGTCGCCCGGAGGCGCCGCACGACGGGCAGGCAGCTGCCAGATCTGCGCCGCACTCGTCGCAGTATCGGCTGCCGGTGAGGTTGTCAGTCCGACAGGATGGGCACTCCAACACCAGAGCCTCCAGCGCCGCTGGCCAGTCGCCAGCACACTACTGCAGCTGCGGCCAGCCCTCGTCAGGCTGCGCTCAGGTTCTCTTTTCAACCAGGCGAGGATCCTCGGCGAACGCCAGTGCGGTCAGCGCCATCGCCTTCGCGCCCTCGAGCAGCGTGCGGTCCCCGTCCGGGCTCACGCAGTGCGCGGCGAACTCGTGCTGGTGGTTGACGGCCGGCCAGGAGTGCACCGACAGGTCGGCGTGCAGGCCCGGCACCAGCTGGCTCACGTTGCCGAAGTCGGTGGAACCGCTGATCCGGGGTCCGGCTGGATCGGGGGTGAGCGGTCGGTGGATCGTCTCGCAGGCCCGGGCAAAGGCGGCCACCAGGCCGGGGTTCTGCCGCAACGGCTCGTAGACGTGGCCCTTCGGCGAGATCTCGACCGTCGTGCCGGTTGAGGTCGCGGCCCCCTCCAGGCAGGCGCGGACGCGGGCGCGCAGGTCGTCGAGATCCGCCATGTCGGCGGCCCGCAGGTAGTAGGCGGCCGCCGCGCGCTCCGGGACGACGTTCGGCGCGTCGCCGCCGGACGTGATGATGCCGTGCACCTGTTGATGCGAGCGCAGATGCTGCCGGAGCATCGCGATCGCGGCGTAGCCGGCCACGACCCCGTCGAGCGCGTTGCGACCCAGGTGCGGCTCCGCGCTGGCGTGCGACGCCTTCCCGTGCACGACGACCGACCACTCCTCGATGGCCAGCCCGACCGACCCCGGGCTGTCGTAGGGAGCGGGGTGCATCATCATCGCGGCATCCACACCCTTGAACGCGTCGGCGAGGATGAGGTCCACCTTGCCGCCGCCGGACTCCTCCGCCGGGGTGCCCAGCACGGTCAGCCGGAGGCCGGCCCGGGCCGCGACCGGCAGCAGCCCGAGGCCGGCCCCGATTGCCGACGCAGCAATGATGTTGTGTCCGCACGCGTGCCCGACACCTGGCAGGGCGTCGTACTCCGCGCAGATCACCAGGTGCGGTCCATCGTCGTAACCGCCCCGAGCGGCGAAGGCGGTGGGCAGGCCATAGGCCCCGCGCTCGACGTCGAAACCGCCGGACGCCAACAGGTCGGCGCAGCGCGCTGCCGAACGCACCTCCTGGTAGGCCAGCTCTGGATCGGCATGGAGCGCATGTGAGAGGTCGAGCAGCCGGGGGGCGAGCTGGTCGATGCGGTCCAGGACCAGTTCGTCGTCGGCGGTCATGACAGGAGCGTAGAGCGACGGGGTCGGACCCGACGAAGGTCAGCCGACCGCCAGGTCCGGCTGGCCCTCGATCTCGTCGCGCTCTGCGTCGACGGCGCCGGCCACCCACTCGCTGCCCACCGCGAGGCTGACTGCCCAGAAGAAGATCACCAACGCGAAGCCGGTGACGACGAGCAGGTCGATCCAGTCGGGCAGGACGTTGCTTGAGCCCTTGCCGTATCGGCCGAGGTAGCCGATCACCGTCATCCCGATCAGCCACGGCGGAACCCAGATGAAGTTGGGCAGGTGGAGGGCAGGCCGGTTGTCCGCCGAGGTGGCGACCCA
>JBBSGC010000176.1:0-2331 GCA_038254525.1 Propionibacteriales bacterium
GCCGTGCCGGTCCTTCTCGTCGGCCAGCGTCACCCGGTTGTCGGGCAGCGCCAGGAACTCGCAGAGGGCGCCAAGACAGGACCAGTGGACGTAGTCGCGCATGTAGGTGCGCAGCGAGGCGCCCCAGTGGCCCTGCCCGGCTACGTGCTCGGCCCAGGTGATCGGCAGCGGCGACACCGTCTGGATGGAGAAGCCGCGCGCGTACGGCTTGGTCGGGTCGGTTTCGTAGAACTCCTCGGTCGACACCTCCGGTGGAGGCGCCTTGTACATGCGCACCTCGTCGTCGAAGCGGCCACCCGTCTGGGGGGCGCCCTGGACCATCAGGTAGCGCCCGACCTGGTCGTGGTCGTTGCACAGGCCGTCGGGGAACCGCCGGGAGGTCGAGTTGAGCAGCAGGCGGGGGGTCTCGATCGAGTAGCCGGCGATCACGACGTGCCGGGCCCGCTGGAAGCGAGAGACCCCGTCGACGATGTAGTGCACGCCGCTTGCGTGCCCGGTCCGCTCGTCGAGCTCGACCGAGGTGACCATGGCGTCGGCTCGTACCTCCGCGCCATGGGCGAGCGCGTCCGGGACGTGGGTGATCAGCGGCGAGGCCTTCGCGTTGACCTTGCAGCCCTGCAGGCAGAAACCGCGGTAGATGCAGTGCGGCCGGTGCCCGAAGCGGCCGTTGGTGATCGCGACCGGGCCCACCCGCACTGGGATCCCGAGCCGCTCAGCGCCGCGCTGGAAGACCTCGCCATTGCCGCTGATCGGGTGCGCGGCGTGCGGATACTTGTGCGGGTCGCCCCAAGGCCAGTCCTGGCCGGCGACCGGGAGCTCACCCTCGATCGCCTCGTAGTAGTGCTTGAGCTGGGCGTAGTCGATCGGCCAGTCGGCGCCGACGCCGTCGCGGGTGCGGGTGGCGAAGTCGCTGGGGTGGAAGCGCGGGGTGTAGCCGGCGTAGTGCACCATCGACCCGCCCACGCCGCGGCCGGAGTTGTTGGAGCCAAGCGGCACCGGGTCCGTGCCGGCCAGCACCCGTGGCTCGGTCCAGAACAGGTGGTGCGAGCCGGCCTCGTCGGAGACCCAGTCGCGGTCGGGGTCCCAGAACGGCCCCGCGTCCAGCGCTACGACGCGCCAGCCCGCGTGCGCCAACCGCTGCAGCATGGTCCCCCCGCCGGCCCCACATCCCACGATGACCGCGTCGACCTCGTCGTTGTCGTCGTAGCGCCGCATCCGGTCCCGCAGGGTGACGTCGGTGCGGTCGTCTCCCAGCGGGAGCAGCCAGGCCGAGGCGTTGCGGGCCCGCACCGAGTCGGCGGAGCCGTCGCGCAGGAACCCCAGCCGCCGGACGACCCGGCTCACGAGTCCGCCCGGACCGGGTCGACGGGGGCGACGTCGGCGACCTCGAACGGCTCACGGCCACCAACGGTCGCGTTCTTGTAGCCACGCGGGTACGCCGGTCCCGGAAAGCCGAGCTCGTTCCACGCCCACGGGTGCGAGTAGAAGGCGGTGCACGCGTAGCGCGTCCACAGGCTCCACACCCGGTCCGCACGCATGCCGTGCCAGGGACTGTCGCCGAGCTCCTGTACCGCTTGCACGACCGCCGCTTGGGTTTCGGCGCCCCAGGTGGCGAACCCGCTCCCGGTGGCCTGCCGGGCGTCCTCGTCGAGTGCCCGGAGCGTGTCCCGCCAGGCCTGGCCATCCTCGGGGAGGTCCTCGTAGCGCCAGCCGTCGGTGCTGGCCTCGACCAGCCGGGCGTCGATCATGGAGAGCAGCGGCACCTTCGGCTCGTCGCGCTGGTCGAGCAGCAGGTCGAGCAGCGGCCTGGCCACCGCCTCCTCACGTGGGGTGAAGAAGCGGATCGGCGCTGGTGGACCCAGCCGGCGCAGCACGACGCCGGCTGTGACGACGTCCCAGGAATCGACCTGGTCGAGCACGTCGAAGCCGGGGAACCGCTGCTGGACGCCACCGGGAGTGGTGCCGGCCGCTCGGGGACTGCGTTGCATCAGCGCTCCCGACGCAGCACCGAGGCGAGCAGTCCCATGCCACCGACTACGGTGACCAGCAGCGGCGCGAGCAGCGGTGGCCCCATCTCCATGTTGAACCGGGTGTTGCGCCAGCCACCGGGTCGCTGCCCGATCCCGCGCGCATGCAGATACGTTCCCTGCAAGCCGTTGGCAACGATCACCGCAGAGGCGATCGGCAGCGCGGTGTGCGCGGCCCGCGCGCTGAAGACGCCAGCCACGCCAGCAGCCGCGCCGACCGGTCCGAGGGCGACCGGCAGCCACATCAGTCGGTTGCCGAAGCTGGCCCGGTCGTGCTCGAAATAGATCTCGGCGGCCGCCGTCA
>JBBSGC010000177.1:0-2306 GCA_038254525.1 Propionibacteriales bacterium
AGGTGCTCATCGACCAGATCGCCCAGGCCAGCCCGATCGGCCAGCGTGAGCACCGGCGCCAACCCAGCGCACGACACCAGGTTCGGGTCGTCGAACACCGCCGTGTACTCGTGACAGACTCGCACCCGCGGGATGCCCTTCATCGCGAGAGATCAGGAACCTTCGACAAGTCCCATTCTCCCTGCGCAGCAGGGCATCCCGCGCCTACGACCCGCCGCTCACACCCAATTCACGGGTGGATCCAGGCTCAGTCACACACCGACGGCCCGTCCTACAGCGTCGCGTCCGGCGTCAAGGCGCTGGTCGCGTTGCGGATACCACGACGTAGGGCCGCGTAGCACCGGGAAGTAACCGGCACTACCCGCACCGCATCGGATCAGTGAACGGAGCCCTGGAGCTCGGCCTGGTCTTCAACTGCGTGGCGGTCCGGAGTCGGCCCCCGCCACGGTGTGCCGGGGCTTGCCGTGATCCCCGTGCCAGTCGACGACGACTAGAGCCGCGTCGTCGGCGAGTACCCCGCCGGTCGCGGCGAGGACCAGGTCGGCGAGGGCTCGGGTGGCCTCCCGCGGATGCAGGTCCCGGGTCTGGCGGATGTGCGCCTGCAGGTCGAGGCTGGCCGCGGCCCGCTCGAGCATCCCGTCCGTCACGACGACGACGCGGTCGCCCACCGCCAGGGGCGGCGTGGTGCTGCGGTAGGTGGTACCGGCGAACAGCCCGAGGGGCAGGTCTGCCGGCAGGTCGAGCACGGTGACCTGGCCGTCGCGGGCCAGGTACGGCGCGGTGTGGCCGGCGTCGACGAGCTCGAGCTCCCCGGTCCGCAGGTGGAGCCGCCCGAGCAGGGCGGTAGCGAAGCGTTCGCCCTCCGGGCCGGACCCGTTCGCCTGCAGCGCGTCGTTGGTCGTCGTCGCCTGCTCGAGCAGGGTCGCGCCGTGCCGCCGGGTGTTGCGCAGGCTGCCGACGCAGAGCGTCGCCGTCAGGGCGCTGTCGACGCCGTGGCCGACGGCGTCGGTCACGGACAGGTGCAGCTGGTCGCGTCCCAGGGTGTAGTCGAACGTGTCGCCGCCGATCGTGTCGGCCGGCTCGAGCCAGGCGGCGAGAGTGAACGAGCCGGCCTCGCAGGTGTACGCGGCTGGCAGTAGGCGCCGCTGGATTTCGGCCGAGAGGCTGAAAGGGGTGCTGCGCTGACCCCACTCGTACAAGTCGGTGTGCCGCCGGCTGGCGATGACGACGTAGCCCAGGACGTGGGCGGTCCGTCGCACCTCGTCCACGACGGTCGGCGACGGCGCTTCCGGCAGCTCGATCTCCAGCAGTCCGAGAGCCTCGCCCCGCTCGGTGATCGGGGCGAGCAGCGTCCACGACGGACCGCGGTCGGGCGGCAGGACCTGCACCTCCTGGGTGCGCAGTGCCTGCTCGGCGGGTCCACCGTCGAACGGCAGCACGGTGGCGCGCTCCTCGTCATCCCGCCGCACACCCAACCCGGCGGAGCCGTCGGAAGCGACGTGGGCCAGTCGGACCAGTGCACGCCCGGAGAGGTCGGCGATCAGGAAGGACACCGACGTCGCGCCGAGCGCCTGCCCAAGCTCACGAGTGACCACCTCGACCGCCTGCACGGGACTGGCGTCCTCCGCAGCGTCGAGCAACCGACGCAGCGGGCGCTCGGGTCCCGCCGGTTGATCCATGACCGGAGGCTACGGGGCCTGGCATCACTACGTTCGAGTGGTGCCGGCTGTCCTAGCCCGGGGCTAGGGGAGGGCTAGGGGTCGGCCGTAGTGCGCGTCCAACACGCTCACCTCACCCGGTGCCACCAGCGGATGCTCGGCCAGCACCCCCCGCCGCCGGGCATCAAGATCGTCACGCCCGTGCTGCGCGCGAGGACCTCGACGCTGTGGCCGAGCATCCGGTTGGGCACCGAGTAGCGGGCGCTGCCGAACCGGACGCAGGACAGTTTGTCGACTTTGCGCACCTCCCTGCGCCCACCGAACAGCCCGCTCGCCAACAGCGACGGCGACGCCGCCAGCAACGCAGCCTCGGTCTCGGCCAGCCGCTGGGCCGGGACGGCCGCGAACTCGCCATGCCTGGCGTTGTTGACCTCCGCGCACCAGGCGGCCGCAGCGGTGTTAGCCGCGTACAGGTCGGTGATCTGCTCGCCGAGGGGCGCCGAGCGAGACCATCAGATCGCGCTTGGCGTAACCGACCAGGTTCTCCACGATCCCCTTGCTCTCCGGGTCTTTCGCGTGGCAGAAGTCGGGCCGGAACCGAAAGTGCGTAGCGAACCGCACATAGTCCGGGTCGGGACCACGACGTCG
>JBBSGC010000178.1:0-2302 GCA_038254525.1 Propionibacteriales bacterium
ACAGGTGGGGCACCTTCGCGCCGGGGCCGATCCGCGAGTTCTTGGTCTCGACGAACGTGCCGATCTTGCCGCCGGCCGCCAGCTCGGTGCCTGGCCGCAGGTAGGCGTACGGTCCGACGCTGGCCGCCTCGCCGATCACGGCCCCGCTGCCATGCGTACGCGTCACCGATGCGCGTGGGCCGACCACCACGTCGGTGAGCGTCGTCTCCGGACCCACCACCGCGCCGACCGCCACCCGGCTGGCGCCGTGCAGCTGGACGCCGGGCAGCAACGTGACGTCCGCCTGCAGGACCACATCCGCGTCGATCCAGGTCGTCGCCGGGTCGACGACCGTGACGCCCTCGCGCATCCAGCTCGTCACCAGGCGCCGGTTGAGCTCCGCGCCCAGGCGGGCCAGCTGCACCCGGTCGTTGACGCCCTCGGTCTGCTCGACGTCGTCGAGGAGCAGGGCGCCCACGCCCCGGCCGTCCTGTCGGGCGATCCCCACCACGTCGGTCAGGTAGAGCTCACCCTGCGCGTTGTCGCCGGTCAGCCGGTCGAGTGCGCTGCCCAGGAACACCGCGTCGAAGGCGAAGATGCCCGAGTTGACCTCGCTCAACGAGCGCTGGTCGGCGTCGGCATCTGGCTGCTCGACGATCGCGACCACATCGCCGGCCGGGTCGCGGACGATCCGGCCGTAGCCGGTGGGGTCGAGGAGCCGGGCGGTCAGCACGCTCACCGCCGCACCGGCCTCCTGGTGGCGGCCGAGCAGCTCGCGCAGCGTGTCGGTCTGGAGCAGCGGAACGTCGCCGTAGGTGACCAGCACGGTGTCCGCCGGTGCTTCGACGGTGTCGAGCGCCACGCGTACCGCGTCGCCGGTGCCGCGCTGGTCGCGCTGCGTGGCCAGGGTGACCCGCGGGCTCAGTGCGGTGGCGTGCCGACCCACGGTTTCGGCCTGGTGGCCCACGACGACCACCAGGTGCTCGGGAGCCAGCGGTTCGACCGCCGCGACAGCGTGGCCCAGCAGGGTGCGACCGCCGATCTCGTGCAGCACCTTGGCGCGCGCCGAGCGCATCCGGGTGCCGGCTCCGGCGGCCAGCACGATCACGGTGAGTGGCGAGGTCACGGGCACACTCCTGGCGGCTCGTCGGTCACTGGCCCCCCGCACCGTGAGGGCGGCGGCGGCTCCCCGGGTAGGAGTCGAACCTACGTCGCTAGTCCGCATTCAAAGTGCGGCGGGCCCTGCCGACAGACCAACCGGGGACTGCACCGATCAGCGTACGCAAGCGGCTCTCGCGGCGGCCAGACGCCGCCACGGGGCGAGCCGCGAGAAATGCGTGGCCGCAGCGGGCTGACGCAGCCTTACGCCGTAGGTTACGGTAGCGTAGGTACGGTCCACTGCGTCGCGACGGGTGACCTCCCCGGGCGTACATCGAAGGGCTCTTTCATGACTGCTCCAACGACCGGCGTCGCGCCGTTCGCCGCCGGACCCGGTGCCTCGCCGGACCGGGCCACGATCGGCAGTGACACCCAGAGCAACGTGGAGCGGTTCGCACTTGCCGCGTTCATCGTGCTGCCGTTCGCCGCGGTGGTCGCCGCGGTGCCGGTCGCCTGGGGCGGCTGGCTCGGTTGGCACGACGTGGTGCTGGCCTTCGTGATGTACGCGATCTCGGGGCACGGGATCACCGTCGGTTTCCACCGCCTGTTCACGCACAAGTCCTTCAAGCCGACCCGCGGTCTCAAGGTCGCGCTCGCGGTCGCGGGCAGTCTCGCGGTGCAGGGGCCGGTGATCCGCTGGGTCGCCGACCACCGCAAGCATCACAAGTTCTCCGACCGCGACGGGGATCCGCACTCTCCCTGGCGCTACGGCGAGACCATCCCGGCGCTCATGAAGGGTCTGGCCCACGCCCACATCGGCTGGTTGTTCGAGGCCGAGCAGACTCCGCAGCGCCAGTACGCGCCGGACCTGATGAAGGACCCCGACCTCGTGCGGGTCTCGCGCCAGTTCCCGATGTGGGTGCTGGTCTCGATGGCTGCTCCGGCATTGGTCGGCGGTCTGTGGTCCATGTCGCTGCACGGGGCGCTCACCGCGTTCTTCTGGGCCAGCCTGGTGCGGGTGGCGCTGCTGCACCATGTCACCTGGTCGATCAACTCGATCTGCCACGCCGTCGGCGAGCGGCCGTTCCGCAGCCGCGACAAGTCGGGCAACGTGTGGTGGCTGGCGATCCCGTCCATGGGCGAGTCGTGGCACAACCTGCACCACGCCGACCCGACCTGCGCCCGGCACGGTGTGCTGCGTGGGCAGCTGGACACCTCGGCGCGG
>JBBSGC010000179.1:0-2290 GCA_038254525.1 Propionibacteriales bacterium
CCTCCCGGCCGGGGTCGACTTCGCCGACTGGGAGAGCGCGCGCACCAAGGATCCCGACGGGTTCACCGAGGCGGCCAGGGAGTCGATGGCGCGGCACTGCACAGCGATGGTCGGTTTCCTCGACGCCGGCGCGGAGGTCTTTGACTACGGCAACTCGCTGCGCGCCGAGGCGCGAGACGGCGGTTGCACGCGTGCGTTCGACTACCCGGGTTTCGTCCCGGCGTACATCAGGCCGCTGTTCTGCGAGGGCAGCGGGCCGTTCCGGTGGGCGGCGCTGTCGGGCGACCCGGCCGACATCGCGGCCACCGACCGGGCGGTGCTCGAGCTGTTCCCCGACGACGAGCGGCTACAGCGGTGGATCACCGCGGCCGGCGAGCGGGTCCGCTTCCAGGGGCTGCCGGCACGCATCTGCTGGCTCGGCTACGGCGAGCGACACCGGGCGGGGCTCCGGTTCAACGACATGGTCGCCTCCGGTGAGCTGCGGGCTCCACTGGCGATCGGGCGCGACCACCTCGACTGCGGCTCGGTGGCCTCGCCCTACCGGGAGACCGAGGCCATGCTCGACGGGTCGGACGCGATCGCGGACTGGCCACTGCTCAACGCGATGGTCAATGTGGCCTCCGGGGCGTCGTGGGTCTCGATCCACCACGGCGGCGGGGTGGGCATCGGGCGCTCGATCCACGCGGGGCAGGTCGTGGTCGTCGACGGCACGGCGCTTGCTGCCGCGAAGGCGGAGCGGGTGCTCACCAACGACCCAGGCACCGGTGTGCTCCGCCACGTGGACGCTGGCTACGACCGGGCGGTGGAGGTGGCGCAGGACAGCGACGTGCGCATCCCGATGCGGGAGAGCTGATCGGTGGCCGCGGTGACGACGTGGCACCTGCCCTACGCGCAGCTGCCCGGGGGCGTGGCCCGCGACGTCACGCTGGTGGCCCAGGACGGCCGTTGGACCTCGGTCGAGACGGGCGCGTCGCCGGCACCGGAGGCCACCCGACTGGGCGGTGTCGCCCTGCCCGGGTTCGCCAACGCGCACAGTCATGCCTTCCACCGGGCGCTGCGCGGGAGAACGCAGACCGCCACCACGTTCTGGACGTGGCGGGAGGAGATGTACGCCGTCGCCGAGCGGCTCGACCCGGACAGCTATCTGGCGCTGGCTCGCGCCGCCTACGCGGAGATGGCGTTGGCCGGGATCACCACCGTCGGGGAGTTCCACTACCTGCACCACGCCCCCGGCGGCGCTCCCTACGCCGACCCCAACGCGATGGGCGCGGCGCTGGTCGAGGCAGCCGGCCAGGCGGGCCTGCGGCTGACGCTGCTCGACACCTGCTACCTCCAAGGCGGCCTCGACGACGACGGGCCACGGCCACTCTCACCGGTGCAGCGCCGCTTCGCCGATCACGACGTCGACGCGTGGGCGACCCGGATTGGCGCCTTGGCGGACGGACCGGGTGTACGCGTGGGCGCTGCTGTGCACTCGGTGCGAGCGGTGCCGCGCGCCGCGCTGCGCACCCTGCCGCAGGTCGCAGGCGGCCGGCCGCTGCACGCGCATGTCAGTGAGCAGCCCGCCGAGAACGCGGCCTGCCAGGCCTACTACGGCAGCTCACCGGTCGACCTGCTCGCCGGCGAGGGGGTGCTCGGACCGATGACCACGCTGGTGCATGCCACCCATCTGAGAGGCGGCGACGTGGCGGCCATGGCCGCCACCCGGACCCGGGTGTGCCTGTGCCCCACGACCGAACGCGACCTGGCCGACGGGATCGGGCCGGCCGCCGAGCTGGCGCGCGCCGACGTCCGGCTCGGCCTCGGCACCGACTCGCACGCCGTCGTTGACATGTTCGAGGAGGCCCGGGCCGTCGAGACGCACGAACGGCTGCGGACGCTGCGTCGCGGCACCTTCGACCCGGCGCAGCTGCTGGTCGCGGCCACCGACGCCTCGGGCCTCGGCTGGCCGGACGCCGGCCGGATCGAGGTCGGTGCCCGGGCCGACCTGGTCACGGTGGACCTGGACTCGGTCCGCACGGCCGGCAGTGACCCCGGCCAGGTCCTGATGAGTGCGACCGCCGCCGACATCGACACGGTGCTCGTCGACGGTCGGACCGTCGTCACCGGAGGCCGGCATCGGCTCGGCGACGTGGGGGCGCTGCTCGCTGACGCGGTCGATGCCGTCCGGTGGCCGCGGTGAGCGCCCACGGGGCGAGGCTGTTCACCGGCATCAAGGAGCTGGTGACCAATGATCCGAGCACCGGCGGGGGCGGCCGGCTCGGCATCGTGCCGGATGCGGCCGTCGTCG
>JBBSGC010000180.1:0-2258 GCA_038254525.1 Propionibacteriales bacterium
ATCCCCGGGTGCGCTGCCCCGACATCACCCTCGCGCACCAGATCCTCGGCTGGGCGCCTCGGGTGGCCGTCGGTGACGGGCTGGCGCGCACGATCGCCTGGTGCGTCGAGCAGCTGCAGCCCCGGTGACCCGTCGTCACCCCGCCAGGCGCTGCGCGATGTGGTGCAGGACCTCGTCCACGTCGATGCGCAACAGGGCGGTGTCGACGAGCTCGCCCAGCGGGTCGCCGGCACCGTTGCCCTTCCAGATCACCGTGTGCGGGCCGTGGCTGGGGGGACCCCACCTGGCCGGTGCCGTCGGGCCGAACAGCAGCACCGACGGAGTCGCGTAGGCGGAGGCCAGGTGCGCGACGCCGGTGTCCCCACAGACGACCAGGCGGCCCTCGGCCACCAACGCGGCCAGCGTGGCCAGCGACGTGGTCCCGGCCAGCAGCGCCGAGTCGTCCAACCCGGCGGCGACCGCGACCTCGACAGCGAGCTGCCGCTCGGCAGCAGTGCCGGTCAGCACCACCCGTTCACCGGCAGCGCTCAACGCGCGGGCGACGGCGGCGAACCGGTCCACCGGCCACTGCCGGGAGCGGTGGGCCGCCCCCGGGTGCAGCACCACCGCGCCCGGCTCTGGTGAGCCCACGACCGGAGCCGGCAGGACCACATCGCAGGGATCGCAGGTGACCCCGAAGGTGTCGGCGACCAGGCGGGCCCACCGAGCCGCCTCGTGCTCGTCCGACCGCCACGGCGGACCCGGATTGCCGACCGCGGCGCAGGCGAAGGCGACCAGCCGGTGCGGCTGCAGCGCCGTCAACAGGCGGTGGCTCTGCGGTCCGCGGCCGTGCAGGTCGACCGCCAGCCCAGGCGGGGCCTGGTTCCAGGGCGGCGGGTGTGGACCCAGCGACTCGACTCCCGAGAAGTCCAGCACCGCGTCGACGAGACCGGCGGCACGCAGCAGCTCCGCGGTCTCCTGCGGTGCGGCCAGCACAATCTCGTGCCCCGGCACCGCGGTGCGCAACCCGCGTAGCGCAGGCACCGCGACCAGCAGGTCGCCGAGACCCAGCGCCCGCAGCACAAGTGCTATGGGTCGCCGGCTCAGGGCCAGGACCCCTCGACCGACGGCGCGACAAGCAGCTCGCGGACCTCGCACCCCGGTGGCTGCGAGAGCGCGAAGACCACGGCTCGTGCGACGTCCTCGGGTGCGTTCAGTCGCAGGTCGGGCGGCGGCTTGTACTGCTCGTCCCGGTCGTCGAAGAACGGTGTCTGCATGCCACCGGGCAGCAGCAGCGTGACGCCGACCGAGCCGGCCGTCTCCGCGGCGAGCGCCCTGGTGAAGCCCACGACGCCGAACTTGGACGCGCAGTAGGCCGTCGCGTCACCTACACCGCGCAGGCCGAGCGTCGACGCCACCGTGACCACCCGGCCATGCCGTGCGGCCAGGTCCGGCAGGGCGGCCCGCACGACGGCGACGGTGCCGAACAGGTTGACCTGGACGACCCGTTCCCACTCCGGCGCGGGCACGTCGCCCAACCCGCCGCAGGAGTCGATGCCCGCACAGGTGACGACCGCGTCGATGCCGCCCGCACGCTGCGAGACCGCACGTACCGCATCCTCGGCCGCGCGGCCGTCGGCGAGGTCGACGACCTCGTGCTCCACGCCGCCAGGAGGAGTCGCCCGGTCGAGCACCACCGGCCGACCGCCGGCCTCGCTGACCGCGGCGCACACGGCTGCTCCCAGGCCGGAGGCCCCTCCGGTGACGACCACAGTGCCGAGCGTCATCGGCTGCTTCCTTCCGGTTGACGGGGCGACGGGCTGCTGGCGCTGGTCGCGGCCGTTCGCACGAGCGCCGAGGTTGACCGCCCCTGCAGGTAGGGCAGGAGCACGGCCTGACCGTCCCACTCCCGGAGCACCGTGGACTCCGGCAGCGCGTCGCCGGCATAGTCGCCGCCCTTGGCCCACACGTGCGGCCGCAGCTCCCGCAGGACCTGATGCGGAGTGTCCTCGTCGAAGACCTGGACCGCGTCGACGCATTCCAGCGCCTGCAGCACGCGGGCCCGGTCCTCCATCGGGACGAGCGGCCGGGCCGGTCCCTTGAGCCGGCGCACCGAGGAGTCGGAGTTGAGGCACACGACCAGGCAGTCGCCCAGCTGCCGGGCCGCATGCAAGGAGGCGACATGACCGGCGTGCAGCAGGTCGAAGCAGCCGCCGGTGGCGACGACGACGCCGCCGCGAGCGCGGACGCGCTCCGCCAGGGCGGTGGCCGACACCGTC
>JBBSGC010000181.1:0-2134 GCA_038254525.1 Propionibacteriales bacterium
CTCGCCGGCGAACCAGGCCGCCGCATGCCGGGCCCGCTCCCGCACGTCGACCAGGTCGCTGCCGTAGGCCGTCACGTGCCCGACCTTGCGTCCGGGCCGCACCGCCTTGCCGTAGAGATGGACGCGTACGCGTGGGTCGCGCGCGAGTACATGCGGGTAACCGTCGTACAGGCGCCCGGTCGCGCCGCCCAGGATGTTGACCATCACCGTCCATGGCCCCCGGGCCGACGGGTCGCCCAGCGGCAGGTCGAGCACGGCCCGCAGATGGTTCTCGAACTGGCTCGTGACCGCCCCGTCGATGCTCCAGTGCCCGGTGTTGTGGGGGCGCATCGCGAGCTCGTTGACGAGCACGCGGCCATCGGCGGTCTCGAAGAGCTCCACAGCCAGCACGCCGGTGACGCCGAGCTTGTCGGCGATGCGCATGGCCACCCGCTGTGCCTCGACGGCGAGCCCGGCGCCGAGGTCGGGAGCCGGCGCGACGACCTCCACGCAGACGCCGTTGCGCTGCCTCGACTCCACGACGGGGTAGGCGGCTACCTGACCGGACGGCGACCGGGCGACCAGCGCCGACAGCTCGCGCACGAAGCGCACCCGCTCCTCGGCCAGCAGGGCACTGTCGGCGGCTCGGCGCAGCAGCGGTTCCGCCTCGGCGGACGACTCGACCAGCCACACCCCCTTGCCGTCGTACCCGCCCCGGGGGGTCTTGAGCACCAGGGGATATCCGCCCACCGACTCGGCGAACACTGCCAACGCCTCGGCTTCGGTGACCAGCGCACTGCGCGGGCACGGCGCACCAAGCTCGGCAAGCCTGGCGCGCATGACACCCTTGTCCTGCGCGTGCACCAGTGCGTCGGGGCCGGGCCGGCAGCGGTGGCCCTCCGCTTCCAGCACCCGCAGGTGCTCGGTCGGGACGTGCTCATGGTCGAAGGTGACGACCGCACAGCCCTCGACCGCCGCGCGCAGCACGTCCAGGTCGCGGTAGTCGCCGACCATACGGTCGGGCACGACCTGCGCCGCCGAGACGTCCGCACCCTCGGCGAGCAGGCGCAGCCGTACGCCGAGAGCGATCGCGGCCGGCTGCATCATCCGAGCCAGCTGACCGCCACCGACCACGGCGACCGTCGGGCTGTCGGTCGCTCCGGTCACCGGTTCAGGTTATCGGCGGACCATCGCCTGGCGGGTAACCTCCAGCGGGTGACCGCGACCACCACCGACGGCGTCGGCGCCGAGTCGACTCGGCACAGCCGGCTGCTGCGCGAGCTGCTGCTGTTCGGGCTCGTCGGGGGGCTCGGCTTCGTCACCGACGTGGGAGTCTTCAACCTGTTGCGGTATGCGGGCGAGCCGGGTCTCCTGGAGAACAAGCCGCTCACCGCAAAGGCGATCTCCGTGGTGGCGGCAACGATGGTGACCTACCTGGGCAACCGGCACTGGACGTGGGGGCACCGGGCCTGGTCCGGAGCACGTCGCGAGTACGTCGTGTTCTTCGCGTTGAACGCGGTTGGCATGGCGATCGCCTTGGCCTGCCTGGCGACGTCGCACTACCTGCTCGGACTGACCAGCCCGCTGGCCGACAATGTCTCCGCCAACGGCGTGGGGCTGGTGCTGGGCACCGGGTTCCGGTTCTGGGCCTATCGGCGGTGGGTCTTCCGCGCTCCCTGACGGACGGACGTGCGTGCGGCGGGCGTACGTGCGGCGCCTGCGGTCGGAAACTCACGGATCGGCGGTCGGAAACTCACGGATCGGCGGTCGGAAACTAACGGATCGGCGTCGGGGCGGTCGTGTTGGGCGCGGAGCACCAGGTCCGACAGCCGGCGATGGACCTCCTCGACGTGCGGCACGTCGGGCAGCCGCAGGCCGGCCTGCTCGCTGGCGTCGGAGACAACCAGCGTCCCGCAGCCGAGCAGCCGGTCCAACAGACCCTTCTCGAACGACACGTCGTTGACCCGGAGCAGCGGGATGACCCGACCGGAGCGGGTGAACACGCCCCGCTGCCGGATCAGCCGCCGGTTCGTCAACGTGGACGTCGAGCTCAGCCAGCGCAAGAACGGCGCGACCGCGCCGGTCAGGACGACCGCGAGCGCCACCGCGAGGATCGCCCAGCCGAGCCACCGGCCGGTGGAACCACCGGGTCGCA
>JBBSGC010000182.1:0-1857 GCA_038254525.1 Propionibacteriales bacterium
CGGTGCCGTCGAGGACCTGGCCGACGAAGCGACCGAGGTGCGTCTGCACCTGCTCGGGACGCTGGTAGTCCGCCACCGCTATCACGGTCACCGTGGTGACCCCGGCGACCAACGCCGCCGCGACCCGGGCCACCGAGAGGCGTGCACCCACGCCGATCATGATGGTCAACAGGATCGCCGGGACCAGGGTCAGCACGCCGCCGAAGTCCGAACCGAGTCCTGGCGTCCCGTCCAGCAGCACCACGGTCACGCCGCCCAGCCCGGCGAGCCAGGTCGCAGCACGTCGGGTCTGCTCGTGCATGACGGCGGCGATGACAATCAGGCCGCTGGCGCCGTAGACGGCGAACGGCATGTTGCCGAAGCCGGTGAAGCGACAGCCGCAGATGGGGTTGTAGCCGAGCAGGCCGTCGAGCTGGAGCGTCGACCCGGTGGCGACGTCGGCGCCGAACACCACCACGCCAAAGCTCGCCACGACCAGCGTCGGTCCGTATCGGGAGTGGCGCCACGGGCCGGCGAAGGCCGCCAGCGTGACCAGTGCCACCGCGGCGAGGATGGCCACGGCCCACGTCAGCTCGGGTAGCGACGACATCGGCCACGGCACCAGGGTGGCCAGACCGGAGGCCGCCGGGACCGCCGCCACCATCACGCCGCCCACGTACAGCGGCCTGCCCCGGGCGGATCGCCCTGTGGGCGGGGAACCGCGCCTGCCCAGGATCACCGTCAGCGCGACCAGCAGGAAGATCGCGCTGGCGACCAGCCAGCAGGTCAGGAGCGTCGCCGCGTAGTCGTCAACGGCCTCGGCTCCGCGCTCGGCCTGGACGAGTGAGCCGATCCGCCCGCTGACGTCGGCACCTGCCGAGGAGTAGGTCATCGGACGGCCCACCATCTGCGCCGGCGCGGAGCGGCCCAGCGCGGCCAGCCCGGTGGGTGCGACGTCGATCAGCTGGACGAACGGCGCCCGGTTGGTGCTCGGTGACCCGAGGACGCCGCCGGGTCCGTCGGCGGCGCCGCCGCCCACCGCCGCCATCGCCACGTGTACCGAGCTCTGACCGCCAGGGGCATCGGAGACCCCCACCACCAGCAGCAAAGTGCCGGGTTCCGTCGACGTGGCCGCCACGACCGATCCCACGAGGGCGTCGGCCGAGCTCAGGGCCGAAGGGTCCGCCGGCGTACGGACGGTCGGAGCCTGGACGATGGCCAGCGGGCACCTCGACCACGAACCGGTCCAGGCCTGCGGGGAGCGGGGGCCGCTGTGATGCTGGACCACCGACGTGGACCCGAGCACCGCCAGGCCGGCGTCGGGGCCGTAGACGTCGGTGCAGTCGACCTGCGAGCCGAGCAGCCCAGGCGCGGCGTCGTAGGGGTCGTCCCGGGCGGTCTGGATGATGTCGGCGGCGGTGACCGACGGTAGTGGGAGCACCGGTTCCTGACACGTGTCGACCCCGAACTGAGCGCGGTTGCCCGCACCGAGGGTCACCCAGCCGTCCTTCGGGCAGGAGAACGACCGGGCTCCCTTGATCGACAGCGACCCGGTGAACGCATGGCTGGCCAGCGCGTAGAGCTCGGGCGTCGCGTCCGGGGAGACGTCACTCCACCGCAGGCCCGGGACGCCGACGACGACCACTCGGTCGGCACGCCCCAGTGCGTGCAGTGAGTCGGCCGTCGCCAGGTGCGCGACACCGAGCCCGAGCAGCACGAGGCAGACTGCGACGTAGCCCGCGGTGCCGAGTCCCGAGGGGGTCGCCAGCCAGCGGGGTCTGCTCTGGCTCCAGCTCACCGGCCGGCCCTCCGTTGCGTCTCGCGGGCTCCCGAGTAGGCAGCGACCACTTGGGCCACCACGTCCGTGTCGTCCGGCAG
>JBBSGC010000183.1:0-1845 GCA_038254525.1 Propionibacteriales bacterium
CTGCGGATGCCGAGATCTCCGACGCCATGACGGCCGAGTTCGCACGCTGGGACGACATCGACGTGCACTTCAGGGGCCAGGTGGTGACCAGCGGCGGCCACGGTTTCGCGGCGATGAGCCGCCGACGCCTGCTGGAGATCCTGCAGCGGCGCTGCTGTCAGCTCGGGGTGCCGGTGCACTTTCGCACCGAGGCGCCGGACCTCGCCACGCTCGAGGCCACCGCCGACCTGGTCGTGGCCGCCGACGGCGCCGGCTCCCTGACCCGGGACCAGCGAGCAGACACCTTCGGACCGAGTGTCGAGACGCGGCGCTGCCGCTACATGTGGCTGGGCACCGACCGGGTGTTCGACGCCTTCTCGTTCTATGTCTACGAGACTCCGTTCGGCGTCATGCAGGTCCACGCGTACCCCTACGACCGCACGCACAGCACGTTCATCGTCGAGATGCACGACGATGTCTGGCGGGCCGCCGGGTTCGACGGGACGGGTGCGGACCACCTGCGACCAGGGGAGTCAGACGAGAAGTCGATCGCACGCGTCCGCGAGCTGTTCGCGGATCTGCTCGACGGCCACGCGGTGACCGGCAACCACTCGAGATGGATCAGCTTCGGCACGGTGCGCAACGAGCGCTGGCGGCACGGCAAGGTGGTCCTGCTCGGCGACGCCGCGCACACCGCCCACTTCTCCATCGGGTCCGGGACCAAGCTCGCGATGGAGGACGCGCTCGCCCTCGCAGCCTGCCTGCACGAGAACGCCGACCTGCCGAGCGCGCTGGACGCCTACCAGCGGGAACGCCAGCCGGTCGTGGTGTCCACCCAGCGCGCCGCACAGGCCAGCCTCGAGTGGTTCGAGAACCTCGGGCAGTACGTCCACCAGCCGCCCTTGCAGTTCGCCTTCAACATCATCACGCGCAGCCGCCGGGTCACCTACGACAACCTGCGGGTGCGCGACCCGGAGTTCGTCGACCGCGTGGACGCCGAGTTCGCCGAGTCCGAGCGAGGTCGTGGCCACGGTGACGGGCGAGCGCGACCGCCGATGTTCCAACCGTTCCACCTGCGTGGGCTCGAGCTGCCCAACCGGGTGGTGGTGTCGGCGATGGACATGTACGTCGCGCCTGACGGCGTGCCCGGGGACTTCCACCTCGTGCACCTGGGCGGCAAGGCCCTCGGTGGAGCGGGCCTGGTCATGACCGAGATGGTGTGCGTCTCACCAGAGGGGCGGATCTCCCCCGGCTGCTGCGGTCTCTGGAACGAGGAGCAGGTCGCCGGCTTCCGGCGGATCACCGACTTCGTGCACGCGTCCTCGTCGGCCAAGGTTGGCATGCAGATCGGGCACTCCGGCCGCAAGGGCTCGACCAGGCTCATCTGGGAGGGCATCGACCGGCCGCTGGCCGACGGCAACTGGGAGGTGGTCGGGCCCTCACCGCTGCCCTACCGCCCGGGCGTCAACCAGGTGCCCCGAGAGCTGACTCGCGAGGACCTGTCGGGGATCCGGCAGGAGTTCGTAGATGCCACGCGTCGCGCCGAGCGGGCGGGTGTGGACCTGGTCGAGCTGCACTGTGCCCATGGCTATCTGTTGTCGAGCTTCATCTCCCCGCTGACCAACCAGCGCACCGACGGCTACGGCGGCGACCTGGAGCAACGGCTGCGGTTCCCGCTGGAGGTGTTCGCCGCGATGCGGGAGGTGTGGCCGCCGAGCTCCCCGATGACCGTGCGGATCTCCGCGACCGACTGGGTGGCGGGCGGCACGGACGTTGAGGACGCGGTCCGCGTCGCCGAGGCATTCGCCGCCGCGGGTGCCGACGCGATCGACGTGTCGACCGGCCAGGTGAGCCCCGACGAGCGCC
>JBBSGC010000184.1:0-1756 GCA_038254525.1 Propionibacteriales bacterium
GAGCGTGACCGGTTTGTTACCTGGCGAGCCAGTCGTTATGGTCGGGGGCTTGTTGGCCGGGTCCTGGGGGGAGCGGCGGCGGTCGGTCTTCTCGGGTGCCGGCGCGCACACCCGGAAGAGCACGACCAATCTGGGAGCACTGTGCGCAAGCGCCTCATCATCGGCGGCCTGATCGCCCTCGTCCTCGCCGTCCTCGGCGGGACCCTCGTCTACTCGAGCCTGCACAAGACGGTCATGGTGTCCGTCGACGGCCAGGCCACGTCGGTCACCACCTTCGGCGGCGACGTCGGTGACGTGCTGGACCAGCAGGGCATCACGCTGGGAGCCCACGACGTGGTCGCACCGGCGGCCAGCGCCTCGATCAGCGACGGCACCGAGATCGCCGTGCGGTACGGCCGGCAGCTCACCGTCACCGTGGACGGCGCCACCCACACGTACTGGGTGACCGCCACCAACGTCAGCGACGCACTGACCCAGCTGGGACTGCGCCTCACCGATCAGGCGAAGCTGTCGGCCAGCCGAAGCTCGCCGATCGGCCGGCAGGGCCTGAGCCTCGACATCGTCACGCCCAAGCACGTGACCGTCGTGGTGGCCGGGCACAAGCACGAGACCGTGACCACCGCGCCCACCGTGGGGGCGGTGCTGCGCGAGCTGCGGCTGAGCGCCGACCGCGACGACGAGCTCAAGCCGGTGGCCGACACCAAGGTGTTCGACGGCCTTCGGGTGGTGCTGACCCGGATCGGGGTCCACCGCCGCACCGCGCGGATCTCCACCGACTACCACACGGTCGTGCGCTACAACAGCAACCGCTACAAAGGCTTCGCCAACGTCACCCGCGAGGGCGTCACCGGCGTCAAGCGGCTGACCTACCGCGTCGTCACCGCCGACCACAAGCTCCGCAGCAAGAAGCTCGTCAAGACCCAGATCCTGCGAAAGCCGGTCAACCGGGTCGAGGTGTACGGCACCAAGGCCCGCCCGGTCGTGACCCCGCCCCCGGCGCCAGCCACACCTACCCCGACGCCGACCCCCACCGCGACGCCAGCGCCCACCTCGACCCCCACCCCGACGCCAACGCCCACCCCGACCCCCACCCCGACTCCGACCCCGACTCCGACCCCGACGGCGACCGCGCCCCCGGCGCCACCGGTCAGCGGCAGCACCGTGTGGGACTCGATCGCCGCCTGCGAGTCCGGCGGCAACTGGGCGATCAACACCGGCAACGGCTACTACGGCGGGTTGCAGTTCACGCTGAGCACGTGGGCCGGCTACGGCGGCAACGCCTACGCCTCCCGACCAGACCTCGCCACGCGTGAGCAGCAGATCGCGATCGCGACCAGGGTGCGCGACGCCAACGGCGGCAGCTACGGCTCCTGGCCGGCGTGTGCTGCCTCCCTGGGCCTGCCCACCTGATCGCCGACCGGCCGGGGGGCGCCGCCGGCGACGTGGCGCTCCTCGGCCCAGTCGAGGTCCGCGCGCTCGCCGAGCGGCTGCGGATCCGGCCCACCAAGGCCAGGGGTCAGAACTTCGTCATCGACCCCAACACCGTACGGCGGATCGTCCGGGTGGCCGGTGTGGGGCCCGAGGACCGGGTCCTCGAAGTCGGGCCCGGCCTTGGCTCGCTGACGCTGGCGCTGCTGGAGAAGGTCGCCGGCGTCGTGGCGGTCGAGGTGGACCCCGTGCTCGCCGGTGCGCTGCCCGGCACGCTCGCCGAGCGGGCGCCGACGCGCGGCCATGCGGTCGACGTCGTGCACGCCGA
>JBBSGC010000185.1:0-1682 GCA_038254525.1 Propionibacteriales bacterium
CTCAACCCCTGCCGGCTGGCACTGCACCAGGAGCCGACCACGTCTGCCACCGCCTCGTCGAGAGCGCCGGCGGGCACCACGCTGGTGACAAGCCCCATCTGCTGCGCCTGCGCCGCGGTGAAGGTGTCACCGGTGAGGAACGCCCACGACGCGGTCCGGGGGTCGAGTCGCGGCAGCGTGGTGAGCGAGATCGCCGCCGGCGCGAGGCCCAGCTTGACCTCGGTGAAGGCGAAGCTCACGGTGTCGGCGCAGACGACCACGTCGCAAGCGCCCACGATGCCCAGGCCACCGGCGCGCACCGGCCCGTGCACGCGGGCGACGACGGGCTGCTCCAGGGCGACCAGCCGGCGCTGCAGGGCCACCAACGCCCGCGCGCCGCGCGCCATGCCCTCGGCCGCCGCCTCGCCCATGTCCGCGCCCGCGCAGAAGGCGGGGCCCGTAGCCGCGACGACCACGGCCTGCACGTCGTCGCGCACCCGCAGCGCGTCCAGGTGCTCGCTGAGCTGAGCCATCAGGGCCCGGCTCAACGCGTTGCGGTTGCGGGAGTTGTCCAGCGTGATGGTGGCGACCGCGGGGCCGGCCGCCGACCCCGCCACATCGAGATGCACCAGCTCGGCTTCGTCACTCATGCGGCGATCCTGTCAGCACCCGGACACCACTGGCCGCGAGCTGGCCGGCTCAGGACGGTCGCCGGTTGGCAGGTCGAGGGCGTAGCCCAGCTCGTCGGGGTGCGGCGGCCAAGGGCACTCCTGACGCCGGCCGTCGGCGCGCCAACCATGGCGCTCGTAGAACCGGCGGGCACGGGCGTTTTCGGCCAGCACCCAGAGCACCGCGCGGGCCAGGCCGGCGTGCCGCCAGGCGGCGTGGACCGTGTCGTACAGCTCATCGGCAAGCCCGCTGCCCAGGCGGTCCGGCGCCACGGCGAGGTGCCGAAGGGACAGCGGGTCGTACGCCGCGTACCCGATGAGCTCGTCGCCGTCCTCGGCGAGCAGTGTCGTGACCGTCGGGTCCCCGAGCACCAGCCGCCACCGGGCCGTCACGTCGCCGTCGGGATAGGGGTAGCGGTCGGGGGGAAAGATCCGGCCCAGCGTCGCCAGGGCGGCCGTCCGCTCCAGCCGGCTCAGCGCGTACGCGTCGTCGGGGCCGGCAGTTCGCAGCACGACAGCCACCGTAGCTGGAGCAGGGCAGGGGTAGGCACGACCGAACGGGGTACCGCCTCCCTGCAGATCCCCGGCGAGAGAGGACAGCGACGATGGAACAGCCGTACGGCGTGAACGACATGATCGGCAGCGATGCCTACGACCCTGAGGGCCAGCGGGTCGGTCGCGTCGGTCAGGTCTACTACGACGACCAGACAGGTGAGGCGAGCTGGATCACGCTCAACACGGGCCTCTTCGGTACCAACGAGAGTCTTGTGCCGCTCGCCGGCGCCCGGCTGGAGGGGGACCGGCTGGTGGTCGCGCACCCGAAGTCACGGATCAAGGACGCGCCGCAGGTGGGCGACCACGACCATCTCGCTGCCGACGAGGAGAGCGCGCTGGTTGCCTACTACGGTCAGACCGAGGACGCCGGTGGGCAGGTGGCGTATCCGGGCGGCCAGACCGAGGACGCCGGCGGCCAGACCGGGTCCGGCGCCATGCCCACAGACGACGGCGCGATGACCCGCTCGGAGGAGCAGCTGC
>JBBSGC010000186.1:0-1677 GCA_038254525.1 Propionibacteriales bacterium
ACAGAAGCTGTCCGCTCCACGTCGGCGACCGAGTCGACCTCCCGGGCCGCTGCCGAGCCGGCTGCTCCCGGGACTGCCAAGCCTGACCAGCCCGCGGCGCCTGCAACGTCCACCCCGGCACCGACTGCTGCGCAGGCCTCCGGGGCGGCGGCTCGGCTGCTGGAGATTGCGACCCGCAACGCCGACGAGCTGGTCGCCGAGGCCAAGGACGAGGCCGACAAGATAGTCACCGAGGCGCGCACCGAGGCTCAGCGCTTGGCGGGTGAGTCCCGCAGCAAGGCCGACCGGATGGAGTCCGACGCGCGCTCCCGGGCGCAGCAGCTCGACTCTGAGACCAAAGAGCGTCGCCAGCAGCTCTTCAGCGACCTGGACAAGGACCGCGACCGGCTGGCTCAGGAGGTCGAGCACCTACGTGCGTTCGAGCGCGAGTACCGCAGCCGGCTCAAGAGCTACTTCAGCTCCCAGCTGGCCACCCTCGAGGGGGAGGAGACGGTCGCGGCTCCACTGCCCGGCGGCGAGGCCGAGCACACCCCCAAGCGGCTGCGTGCCCTGCTCGGCGAGGACGAGACCAGCTAGCTGCGATTGAGCCACACCGTGAGGCCGAGGTTCTCGTCGGTGTACGAAGACCCGGCGGCGCCATCGGGCGGGCCGGCGGCCACCGACCTGGCGAGTACCTCGCGCGCGAGCAGCCCTGCGTGCTCGGCCAACGCCCGCCTGAGCTCCTCGGCGTTGCGACCGTGGGCCTGCCACCACAGGTCGATCCGGTCGCTCACCTCGAAGCCGCTGGCCTTGCGAGCCTCCTGCACGAGCCGCACCATCTCACGCGCCAGCCCGGCGCGGACGAGCTCGGGAGTCAGCTCGAGGTCCAGCGCGACCGTCTCGCCCTGGTCGTTGACCACTGACCAGCCCGACCGGGGACGCTCGGAGACGATGACCTCGTCGGCTTGCACGGTCAGTGACTCGCCGTCGACCAGCACCTCGGTCGTGCCGGTGTCGGCCAGCGCGGCCGCCAATGCCGCGGCGTCGGCTGCGGAGATCGCGGCCGCCACTGCGGGCGTCCGTTGGCCGAACCGGCGGCCGAGCGTGCGGAAGTTCGCCTTGGCGGTGTGTTCGACGAGGTCGGCGCCGGCTGCGCCCAGCGAGTCCACCGAGCCGACGTTGAGCTCGGACGCGACCTCGCTCCGCAGCTCCTCGCCGAGCGCCGCCCAGGCACCCGACCCGACAAGCAGACGCTGCAACGGCTGTCGCGTGCGCACCTTCGCCTCGGCCCGGGCCGACCGCCCCAGCTCGACCACCCGGCGGGCCTGCCGCACACCGATGTCGAGCCCGTCGTCGATCCGGCTGGCGTCAGCACGCGGCCAGGTGGCTAGGTGCACGGAGTCGACCGAGGAGTCCGACGTGGTCCAGAACACGTCCTGCCACACGCGTTCGGTGACGAAGGGGGTGATCGGCGCGAGCAACAAGGTGAGCAGGCGGAGGCACTCGTGCAGCGTCGAGAAGGCGGCGCCATCGCCTTCCCAGAAGCGGCGCCGGGAACGCCGGACGTACCAGTTCGACAGGTCGTCGATGAAGGCGGCCAGCAGCGCGCCCGCCCGCTGGGTGTCGTAGCTCTCGAGCGCGGCGGTCACCTCGCGGACCAACCGGTGCGCCTCCGACAGCGCCCACCTGTCCAGGACG
>JBBSGC010000187.1:0-1605 GCA_038254525.1 Propionibacteriales bacterium
ATCCCCGACTCGGTCAAGGCGCCCGACGGCACACCGGTCAACGCCGTGCGCGGGCTGCTCGACTTCATCGCGAGGCTGGTGGCCGACCACGCACCGACGCACCTGGCGTGCTGCTGGGACAACGACTGGCGGCCACCGTGGCGGGTGGAGCTCCTGCCGTCCTACAAGGCGCACCGCGTGGTCGAGCAGCGCGCGGCGGACGTCGACGTCGAGGAGACCCCAGATCCGCTGGCTGACCAGATCCCGGTGATCGTCGAGGCGCTGACCTCGCTCGGGCTGGCCATCGTGGGCGTCGACGGCTACGAGGCCGACGACGTCATCGGCACGCTCGCCACCGGCGCCGGCATGCCGGTCGACGTGGTCACCGGTGACCGTGACCTGTTCCAGCTCGTCGACGACGGGGCGCAGGTGCAGGTCCTCTACACCGCCGCCCGTGGTGTGGGGCGGCTGGAGCGGATCACCAGCGCCGTCGTCCGCGACAAGTACGGCATCGGTCCGGAGCAGTACGCGGACTTCGCCACCCTGCGGGGCGATCCCTCCGACGGCCTGCCCGGAGTGACCGGGATCGGTGAGAAGACCGCCGCCGAGCTGCTGCGCCGCCATGGCGACCTGGCCGGGATCCGGGTGGCTGCCGCCACGGTCGGCAGTCCGCTGACCCCCGCCCAGCGGCGGCGGATCACCGAGGGGTCGACCTACCTCGACGTGGCGCCGCAGGTCGTGGCGGTCGCCCGGAACCTCGACCTCCGAGCGCACGACCTGGCGCTGCCCGCCGACCCGCCGGTCGACCCGGCGGCCTTCGCGGCACTGGTGAAGCGGTGGGGTCTCGGCGGCAGCGCCGTTCGGGTCGTCAACGCACTGCGGGCAGCCGCCGACGCCTGAGGGCCTGACGCTGCCGGTCCCCTTGACCTGATGTGCTGACTCATCAGGCTCGCCGACTGACGGAAAAGTACGCACGCTCGCGGGGCTCGGTGGGTAGATATCCGTCTTTCAGTGGCGCTAGGGCACCGGTGGACGCCTCCGCCGGCCTTACTCCGGTCGGTCACCGCGGTCAAGACCCTCCGCCGACGCCCGAGGGCCGCGCCCCGGTGAGGAGCCGCTCAGGCGGAGACCGACGAGTACGCGATCACGCCGTGCCGGATCGCCTGGCCGGCGGCCCGAGCCGTCCGCCGGACCGACGACTCGCCGGCCGCGTCCGCCACCTGGTCGATGACGTCGAGCAGCTGTCGCATCGACCGCACGAAGTCGCCGGCGGCCATGTCGGCCTCCAGCACCTCGTCGAGCCCGGCACCCTGAGCCCAGCGGTAGCTCGCCCACGCGAACCCGAAGTCGGGCCGCCGCAGGAAGCTGACCCGGTGGTCGCGCTCCAACCGGTCCAGGGCGACCCAGGTCCGCTGCATGCGGGCGACCACGTCGGGGACGCCCCCACGGGGCAGCCTCGGCTCGGGCGCCTCCTCGGGGCTGCGCGTCTCGTAGACCAGACCGGACAGGCACGCGGCGAGCTCCGCCGGGTCCAGCTCGTCCCAGACCCGCTCGCGAAGGCACTCCGCCGCGACCAGGTCCAGCTCGCTGTAGAGCCGGCTCAGGCGCCGCCCGGCCGGCGTCACC
>JBBSGC010000188.1:0-1587 GCA_038254525.1 Propionibacteriales bacterium
CTGCTGGGCAAGGGCAGTGATGCCCGGCGCTACCTCGACTTCGTCCACGAGGCCTGGCATGACCGCGACCTGCTGACCCAGCCGATGCTCGACGTCCGGGGACACGACGTCCCGGACGAGAGAGAGGTCGAGGGCGTCCACGGGTGGGCGGGCTCGCGGCCGGTGCGGGTGGGCAACGGCGCCAGCGGCCAGCGGCAGTACGACTCCCTCGGGCTGTTCGCGGAAGCCGTGTCTGTCTACGTGCAGGTCGGTGGCGAGCTGGACGACCGGACGTGGGATCTGGTGCGGGGGCTCGCCAACCAGATCGCCGCGGACGACCCCGCACACATCAAGGACAGCAACGGCATATGGGAGATGCGCAAGGAGCAGCCCCTGGTCGGCGGCGACATCGGCCGGTGGCTGCTGCTCGACCGCGCGCTCTGGATCGCCCGCGGGTGGCGCCCGTGGACCCGGCGCCGTCACTGGAAGGCTGCCCGCGACACGATCGGCGCCCGCATCCTGTCGGCGATCGACGAGCAGGGGCTGCTGCCGCAGGCCTACGACCAGGACCCGCCCGTGCCCGACGCCTCAGCCCTGTTGGCGGTCGCCTTCGGGCTGCTGGACGCGGACGACCCGCGCTCGGGGCGCCTGGTCGACGCGCTCATCGACAGGCTCGGCTGCGGGCCCTACCTCTACCGCTATCCGCCAGGAGGCGACGACGGCTTCTCGGGCGTCGGGGGCGCCTTCCTCCCGATGTCTTTCCTGGTCGTCACCGCCCTGGCCCAGCTGGGTCGGGTCGAGGAGGCCGAGCAGCGCCTCGACCGGCTGTGCGCGTCGCTCCCACGGCTGCTGTCGGAGGAGGTCGACCCGCAGACCGGCGAGCTGCTCGGGAACGTGCCGCTGGTGTGGAGCCACGCCGAGCTCGCGCGAGCCGTGTACGTCCTCGACGCAGCCAAGCGACGGGAGAAGTGGGGCGCCGCCGCGTCGTGGGCGTGGCGCCTGCAGCGCTACGTGCGGCTGCGCCACGACATGCGGGGCGGCGACGACGAGGGCACGACCGGCGGCCGGGACGAGACGACGACGCACGACGACCAGGAGGACACGATGAAGACCAGAACACGTCCCGCGGGGCCGCCGGCAGCGGCGGTGCGCCCGGGCAGCGGCGGCATCGGTCGTGGCTCGACCTCGGCCGCGGAAGCCGTCTCCGACGCCCTGCGTCGTGGTAGCGGTCCCTACCTTGACGGCCGCCGACGCACGGCCGCCCTGCAGATGGGAGCGGCCGCGACCCTCGGCGTCGTCGGGCTCTACCAGTTCGGGCTGCTGAAGTCCGTTCCGGAGCCGTCGCTGCCGGGTCTGGGTGCCGATGCGGTCGATGCATCCGGCGAGGCGTACGAGATGCTCAAGACACCTGACGCGACGCTGGGCATCGCCAGCGCTGGTGTCTCGCTCGTCCTCGCCGGCATGGGCGGCGCGGAGCGGCACGAGGAGCAGCCGTGGATCCCGCTCGTCCTGCTCGCCAAGAGCCTGTTCGACGCGTCCGGCGGCGTCTACCTGTTCGCCGAGCAGGTCACGAAGCACAAGAAGGTCTGCTCCTGGTGCACCGCCAGC
>JBBSGC010000189.1:0-1527 GCA_038254525.1 Propionibacteriales bacterium
CCGTCGCCGCCGCGGTCGCCGCCCACGAGGGCTACCGGGCCGCGAGCTACGGCCACGTCGTCGGTCCGCTGGTGCTGCCGGTCGACGCCGTCGGCAAAGCCCTCGACGCGGCCAGGGCACCTCTCGACCTGATCGCGATCGAGCCGACCGGCGCCGGGTCGTTGCGGTCGGTGCACGACCGGCTGACCGCCGACTCGCGCGTCAGCCTGCACGGCCTGGAGCTGCGGTTGGCCGGAGACGACCTGGCTGCCAACGCCGCTCGGGTGGTGGTCGCGCTGATAGATCTTCCCGACCAGCTGCGCATCGCCGTCGAGCTGCCTCGCTCGACCGACGTCGCCGCAGCCGCCGGCCACCTGCGGGCGCTCGACGAGCTGGCGGCCGAGGAACGCGTCGTCGCGAAGTACCGCACCGGCGGCGAAACTGCCGAAGCCTTCCCGGACGCCACGGAGCTCGCCGCCTTCATCGACGCATGTCTTGATCGCGAGCTGCCGTTCAAGCTGACCGCTGGACTGCACTGCGCGGTGCGCTACGACGACTCGGGCACCGGCTTTGCCTGCCACGGTTTCCTCAACGTGGTGCTTGCCACCTGCACGCTGCTCGACGGCGGCAGCCGTGCCGATGCGGCGCGAGTGCTCGACGAGCGGGACGGCTCCGTACTGGTCGACGTCGCCCGCACAAACCCCGACGCGCTGGTCCGGGCCAGGCGCGCGTTCCGCTCGATCGGGTCGTGCAGCGTGCTCGAGCCCGTGGCGGACCTGCACAGGCTGGGCCTGCTGAGCAATGCGGCCGGCGCGTGACCAGCTGGGTGCCAGGGGCCGCCGGCTCCGGGTTCGACGTCGACCACCTGCCCTACGGCGTCTTCGCCGGGCACGACGACGCGGCCCGGGTGGGGGCGCGGATCGGCGACTACGTCCTCGACCTCGCGCCGCTGGGCTCGATGCAGCTGGTCGACGGCGCACAGGTCTTCCAGGCGTCCTCGCTCAACCCTTTCCTCGCCGCCGGCCCCCTGGCGTGGCGCGAGGCACGGGCCTGGTTGAGCACGCTGCTGTCGCAGGAGGCGCACCGCGACTCATGTGAGCCGTTCCTGCTGCCGCTCGAGGACGTCACGCTGCGGATGCCCTTCGAGGTCGCCGACTACGTCGACTTCTACTGTTCGCTGGAGCACGCCGCCAACGTCGGCAGGATCTTCCGACCGGACGCCGAGGCGCTGCTGCCCAACTGGCGGCACCTCCCGGTCGGCTACCACGGCCGGGCGGGCACCGTGGTGGTCTCCGGGACCGACGTGGTCCGGCCGAAAGGTCAGCGGCTGCCCGCTGGAGCCGACGCCCCGGTCTTCGGGCCCTCGCAACGGCTGGACATCGAGGCCGAGCTCGGCTTTGTGGTGGGTGCCCCGAGCGCGCTCGGGGAGAGCGTGTCCACCGCCGCGTTCGCCGACCACGTCTTCGGGGTGACGCTGCTCAACGACTGGTCCGCCCGAGACATCCAGGCGTGGGAGTACGTTCCGCTCGGCCCCTTCCTCGGCAAGTC